>JBEPVC010000005.1:0-20595 GCA_041691235.1 Chitinophagaceae bacterium | reverse complement strand
CAAGGTGGAGTAGTAGCGATGATCTTTAAGTATTGTGACGATAATAAATTACCGCTTCTCGATTTAAAAGATTTTATAAAAGTGTTGCAGTATGTTGGCAACGAAGGCAAAGCTGAATTACAATCAACATATGGAAATATCTCAACAACTTCTACAGGAACTATTTTGCGGAAAGTAATAGAATTGCAACAACAGGGAGCTGATTTATTTTTTGGAGAAAAAAGTTTTGAAGTGGAAGACCTTATGCGGGTCGGTGATGACGGTCGCGGAATGATAAGTGTGCTAAGGGTTACAGATCTCCAGGATAAGCCAAAACTGTTTTCCACATTCATGCTACAAATGCTTGCAGAACTATATGCTGTGTGTCCCGAGGTAGGAGATTTAGATAAACCTAAACTGATTATTTTCATTGACGAAGCACACCTGATTTTTGAGGAAGCAAGTAAGGCGCTGCTTGATCAACTAAATATGGTGATTAAACTAATTCGCTCAAAAGGCGTGGGCATTTATTTTTGTACGCAAAACCCAATGGATGTACCAGCAAGTATTTTGGGGCAGCTGGGGTTAAAAATTCAGCATTCATTAAGAGCATTTACTGCAGCAGACAGGCAGGTTATTAAGCAAACAGCTCAAAATTATCCTGAGACAACTTTCTATAAAACCGAAGACCTCATAACACAGTTGGGTATTGGCGAAGCACTGATTACGTTATTAAATGAAAAAGGAATACCAAGCCCGCTTGCACATACAATGATGTGTACCCCGAGAAGCAGAATGGATGTTTTAACCGATAGTGAAATTGATAGTATCGTGAATCATTCGAAACTGGTAGCAAAATATAATCAAACAATCGATAGTAACAGTGCGTATGAAATTCTTACAGCCAAGCTGCAGAACGCAGCGGCAAACGCACCTGTAACGGCCTCTTCACAAAAAGCTGCCAAACCTGAAGAGAGTACTTTCGAAAAAGTGGCCAATAGCAGTGTGGTTAAAAGTTTTGTTCGAACTGCCGGTAACACAATTATACGAGGAGTTTTGGGCTCTTTGGGGCTTGGTGGCAAAAGCAGAAGTAGTACCAAAAGCTGGTTTTGATTTCAACACATGATCTCTTCTTAATGGGTAGCCGAATAGAAAATTCGAGATTATCTTCCCCTTTTAAAATACAAAATATTGTGTAGTAAGTACATAATTGCCTATCACTCAATCAGGGCGACCACTCAATAAATTAAATACGGGTTTCACAATTTGAACTAAGTATTTTTTAAAAATTCTTATAAAAAATATTGCTTTATAGTATTTTCCGCATTATCTTCGTCTCGGTTTTTCATAGGATATTGGATTTTAAAGCGGGACTAGATTTCTATCTGGGTCCCTTTTTTTTTATTAACCCTTCTCCCGAAATTGTTATTAAATCCTCTTCCTGCAAGAAATGTAATATTTTCCAGATTTTATTTTGTTTAAAACCCGCAAGGCTATGAATTAATTGTGCTGAATTAAGTGAAGAGTTAGAAAGGTTTTGGTTTATCTGTTCTTGTATCATTTCAAATTCTTTTTTTGAAATTGAAATATTTCTTTCCTTAAGACAATTATCGCATATCCCGCAAGGCCTCACGTTAGTGTCATTGAAATAACCCGCGATTATTTTACTTCTGCAGGAATTGTCTCTTATGTAATTGATAATGGCCGACATTCTTTTCTCAAATGCGTCCTTTCTTTTCGATAGATTCTTCTGATTTATTATAAGATCGTTTGTGTTTACCCTGTTTTGCAGAAACTGTATTTGAGGCTTTTCTTTCTGCAGTGAATAATCTATGATTCCCAATCTTTTGATCTTTTTGAGATCTGAAATAAGTTCTTCCGTTTTTACAGAAATAAATTTTGCAAGCTGCGTCTCATTAATTACACCTGCATAATCAAATATCCCTTCATAAGATCTAAGAAGTCCTTTTATAAGATGGTCAAATTGTGGATAAGCGCTTTGAAATTCTTCCAACATTTTCTTGTCAGTTTTAAAAACGACAGTTGACGGAGAAAAAAACTGGTCACTATAAGTTATTAATTCCTCTTGCTCTAAAATTTTAATCACATTCGTAACAATCTTAGCATCCAACTCAAACTTTTTTATGAAATCGTTTAGGTCAAAATCAAAATAAAGCCCTTCCCCAGAACCTGATGGCAATTGAAAATAATTTACAAGCGAACTGTATACTTTTTTTATTGTCGGCAAACCGGGAAATCGCGTTTCTATTTGTTTTTTCAGATCATTAATTTCCTGGTCATTAAAAAATAATACAGCGTAAGCTTTTTTTTCATCTCGTCCTGCACGGCCAGCTTCCTGGTAATAATTTTCAAGAGCGTCCGGTATATCATAATGAACTACGGTTCTTACATCAGGTTTATCGATACCCATTCCAAAAGCATTGGTACATGCAATAATGCGGGTTTTATTATTTATCCAATCTTCCTGCCTGCTGATACGGACATCGTTAGAAAGTCCTGCATGATAGTGGTCTGCGTTAATTCCGGTTAGTTGTAAAAGTTCCGCTACTTCTTTTGTTCTCTTACGACTTTTGCAATAAACTATTCCACTTCCGGGAACTTTTTTTAAAATATCGATAAGTTTATTTTGTTTTGAAGGTGGAGCAAAAACGCTGTAGGAAAGATTGCTTCTTTCAAAAGATTGTTGAAACCGATTATGATTATTCTGAAAGCAAAGTTTATCGCAAATATCATTTTGTACTTCAAGTGTTGCAGATGCAGTTAACGCAAGAACAGGAATATTTTTTAACTGATTTCTTATGTTTGCGATTCGAAGATAGGGCGGCCTGAAATCATATCCCCATTGTGATACGCAATGTGCCTCATCAACAGCAATAAGATTAATATTCATAGCCGGCAGGTATTCTAAAAATAATTCTGTCTCGAGTCTTTCAGGTGAAACGTATAAAAATTTAAAATTTCCGTAAGCGGCATTTTTTATTGTTTTATTTATTTCTACATAACTCATTCCGGAGTATATTGATAAAGCCTCAATACCTTTCTTTTTCAAATTAAAAACCTGGTCTTTCATCAAAGCAATAAGGGGGCTTATAACAAGGCATATTCCTTCTTTTATCATTGAGGGAACCTGGAAGCATATAGATTTGCCGCCACCTGTAGGCATCAGTGCAAGAGTGTCATGGCCGGATAAAATAGAAGCAATTATTTCCTGCTGCAGAGGCCTGAAGGTGTCATGGCCCCAATATTTTTTTAAAATTTCATTCGCAACGTCCATTCAGGAAAATATTTTTCTAATAAAAAAATAACTTGAAAATCTATTGATTCTTTTTTGAAAAGTATTTGAATAAAAATACTGATGAAAAACCAGGCTGCTTAAAATATTTAGTGAAAGTATTTCCGTTAACAAAATATAGTCTTTGTTTTATTGCCTCTTCCCGCGAAGCTCTATTTTTACATAAATAGTTTGAATGGAAATAATTTTTAAACTGAACGATATTTACAACGTGGCGAAACAATTTATTTCGTACATCGGCGATCATAAAATTATAACTTTTAGTGGCGAATTAGGAGCAGGTAAAACCACCTTTATAAATGCGGTCTGCAAAGTGCTGGGAGTTAAAGAAAATGTAACCAGCCCAACCTATGCATTAATACAACAATACACGAAAGGGAATAATGAAATTCTTTATCACATGGATCTTTATCGGATTAAAAGTTATGAAGAAGCGCTTGATGCGGGTATTGAAGATTGTCTTTTGAGCGGTGAATTATGTTTGGTTGAGTGGCCGGAAAAAGCAATTTCACTTTTTTCAAGCAACACGGTTTCGGTTGCTTTGCAACCCGTCGAAAATAATTTTAGAAAATTGGTTGTTCAACTTCCCTAAGAAAAAATTATTTTTATATACCTTTTCAAAGTAATTCAATTTCATGGCAACGTCGAAACCATTTGTTTCCCCCTCATTTACTTATGAAACCCTTGAGGAAACTCTTGATGTAAGGCCTCGCGGGGTCGAATTATTTATTGGAATTCCAAAAGAAACATCTTTCCAGGAAAATCGTATTGCACTTACCCCGGAAGCTGTATCGGTATTGGTTGCAAACGGTCACAGGGTAGTAATGGAAAGCAAGGCAGGAGAAGGTGCCAGTTATTCTGATACTGATTACAGTGAAGCAGGCGCAAAAATCGTAAATAATAAAAAGCAGGTTTTTGAATCTGATATTCTTGTAAAGAGTGCACCCGTAGGTGAAGAAGAACTTGATTTATTAAAGCCGCACCAATTTATTATTTCTCCCATTCATCTTTCTGCAATGAAGCAGGAGATACTCGAAAAGATGATGGATAAAAAAATAACCGCGCTGAGTTTTGAAAACTTAAAAGATGATAGCGGCCATAATCCAATTGTACGCAGTATGAGTGAAATTGCCGGGAGTGCTGTAATGCTTATTGCTGGCCAGTATTTGAGCAATGCTAATAACGGGAAAGGTGTATTGGTTGGTGGTATTTCAGGAATTCCGCCAACAAAGGTAATTATAATCGGGGCAGGAATTGTTGGTGAGCAGGCTGCAAGAACCGCACTGGCAATGGGCGCCAGCGTGAAAGTATTTGATAACAGTATTTATCGTTTAAAAAGATTGCAGAACAATATCGGAGTGCGTTTATACACGTCCGTTATAGAACCAGGTATTTTATCAAAGCAGCTAAAAACCTGTGACGTGGCTGTTGGCGCTTTATCATCTTCAGGAGGAAGAACACCGGTAGTGGTTACTGAAGAAATGGTAAGCAGAATGCGGCCTGGTAGTGTTATAGTAGATGTGAGTATAGATCATGGTGGTTGTTTTGAAACCTCTGCAATCACTTCCCACACAACGCCTGTTTTTAGAAAATATGATGTAATTCATTATTGCGTGCCTAACATCCCAAGCGGATTTGCCCGTACCGCATCTCAATCGATAAGTAATGTATTGATGCCGCTTATGCTTGAAATGGCTGACGATGGCGGTTTCGCAAATCTTGTATGGTATAAAATAAATATTCGCAGCGGAATATATTTATTTAAAGGAGCACTTACTAATTTTCATCTTAGCCAAAGGTTTGATTTAAAATTTACTGATTTGAATTTATTAATTGCAAGCAGCAGGTAAATCTAATGGCTATTTATATTTCATAACATCTATCGTTTCTTTACAAAATTCATATTCTTTTTTATCGTTGCTGCTGATAATAAGAAGCCTGTTTTTGCAATGATTTTCTATTAAAGATAAATAGAATACTATGCCCTGTTCATCAAGGTTAGTAGTGGGCTCATCAAGAAGTACTATAGGAACATCGCTGAAAATTGCTTGCGCAAGCTTCACTCTTTGTTTCATTCCGCTGCTAAAGTAACGGAGTTGCTTATGCGCAGATTTTTCCAGATGCAATAAAAAAATAATTTGCTTTGTATCAAGCGAAGGAAGCCAGCTCTTCATCTTGCTATGGAAATTAAAAAATTCATTAAGCGTCATTTCCTCAACAAGCTCAAGGTAAGGTGCGCAGAAAGAAATTTTTCTAAAGATTTTTTCTGACTCAATTAAATTATTAGCCTCAGTAAACCTAACGTTACCTTCGCTATGCATACTTGACCCTGAAATAATTTGCAATAAAGTGGATTTTCCGGAGCCATTAGGGCCCGTGATAGCGTAGCTTTTATTATTGTCGAATTGAAAATTTAGATTTCTGAAAATCCATTCTTTGTTATAGCGTTTACCCAGCTTAGTTAGGCTAATATTCATCATTGTTTTCTTTCGAAGAAACTTTTAAAATACCGCGCTTACTTTCCCTGATGAATTTAAGGATTTCTTTTTTTTCTTCTGATTGTGGTAATTCTTTTTCAATGAAATCTGTGGCTTGTGTAATATTTAATCCGCGCATATAGATATTGCGGTAGATTTCCAGAATGCTATTTATTTTTTCAGATGAAAAACCTCTTCTTTGAAGCCCAACCGAATTTACACCAACATAACTTAAAGGCGAGCGGCCTGCTTTTATGTATGGAGGTACATCTTTTATTACTTCGGTGCCGCCTGCGATATAGCAATGCGGTCCTATTTTTGAAAATTGAATTGCGGCTGCCATTCCACCAATAATTGCATAGTCACCAATTTCCACATGCCCTGCAAGTTGTACTGCATTCGCAATAATAACATTGTTTCCTAATACACAATCGTGCGCTATATGAGAATATGCCATTAAAAGACAATGACTGCCCACAACTGTTTTCCATTTATCTTTTGTTCCGCGGTTAACAGTAACACATTCTCTTATTGTAGTATGATCGCCTATTTCTACAATTGTTTCCTCGCCGTCAAATTTTAGATCCTGCGGAATTGCACCAACAACTGCACCCGGAAAAATTCTGCTTGACTCACCGATTTTTGTCTTTTTCATAATTACGGCGTGAGACATAATGTGTGTGTTATCGCCAACTATTACCCCTTCTTCCACAACTGCAAAGGGATCAATCTTTACATTGTTACCTATCTGCGCAGAAGAATGAATATGAGCAAGAGGACTAAGCATAATTAATCTTTAGGTCGTTTTACAATTTGAGCAATTAGTACAGCTTCAGTAACCACTTTATCGCCTACATATACTGTACCTCTCATTTCACATATGCCACGCCGGATCGGGTGAAGCAATTCCATTTTTAAAATAAGCGTATCGCCAGGTACAACTTTTTGCTTGAATTTGCAGTTTTCAATTTTTAAGAAATACGTATCATATTTATCAGGAGAATTTCTTGGAATAGCAATAAACCCTCCCGCCTGTGCAAGTGCCTCTGCCAATAAAACACCCGGCATTACTGAGTTTCCCGGGAAATGTCCCTGGAAGAATGGCTCGTTATAAGTTACATTTTTAATGGCTACTACATGTGTGTCACTAAGTTCAATTATTTTATCAACCATTAAAAAAGGATACCTGTGTGGTAGTGTTTGTTCAATTTGTTGAATATCGAGAAGCGGTGGTAAATTGGGATCATATTTTGGGATATCCTGCCGGTGCTTATACTTCTTTATATGCTCTTTAATTTTTTTGGCAAACTTAATATTTGAAGAATGGCCGGGCCTGTTTGCAATGATATGTGCTTTAAAAGGAAAACCAACCAAAGCAAGATCCCCCACAACATCTAATAATTTATGCCGCGCCGGCTCATTGGGAAAACGAAGCGTAAGATTATTTAAAATGCCGGCTTCGCTAACTTTTACATCTTTCTTATGAAATATTTTTGAGATGCGCTGAACCTGGTCGTCATCAACAGGCTTATCAACTACCACAATTGCATTGTTTATATCCCCACCTTTAATTAAATCATTTGCAATTAAAAGTTCAAGCTCGTGAAAAAAACAAAAGGTGCGGCTTGGTGCAATTTCATTTTTAAAATCGGCAATATTTCTTAAATCGGCATGTTGTGTTCCAAGTACGGGAGAATTAAAATCAATAAGTGTATTTATTCTGTAACCATCATAAGGCAGCGCTACCATTTCTACTTTTTTTTCATCATCAACAAAAGTTATGTTGTGTTGAATAGTATAGTAAATTTTTTGGGCGTTCTGTTTTTGAATTCCAGCTTTTGCAAGATGTTCGATAAAAAGCTGAGAACTGCCATCAAGTATAGGAACCTCTTCCCCATCTATTTCAACAAGCGCGTTGTCAATTTGCATTCCTGTCAAGGCTGCCATGAGGTGTTCAATAGTGCTTACCCTTGCGCCGTTTAATTCAATTGTGGTACTTCGGTTTGTTTCAATTACGTTATCAACATCCGCCTTTACAATTGGCTTTTCGGGAAGGTCTATTCTTTGAAAATTAATTCCGGTATTTGGCTCAGCAGGTTTGACACGCATGGTCACTGACTGACCGGTATGGATACCAGCACCCGCAATAGTTACTTCTTCTTTTATTGTATGTTGAAAATGGGTTTCTTCAGAATTCGATGACTCCATGGATACGAAAGTATGAAAACTATTGCTTTAAAGATTGCAGCTATAAAGTGAAATATTTTGAAAATATATAAATAGCATCAGCTGGCCACCCTTTCATTTAAAAGTCGTTCAATTGCTTGCTCGAGTTCTTTAATTCTTTTTTCAAGCTCTGGTAAATTACGACTCAGAATTTGACTACGCAGCGCGTGTGCATAATCAAAAGCCGGTGAACCCGTTACGGCTGTATTAGGAATTTTAATGGATTTACTTACGCCACTTTGTGCATTGATTTTACTTCCATCGGCAATTTGTACATGACCTACAATGCCCGCCTGGCCACCAATCATAACGTTGTTTCCAATTTTTGTGCTACCACTTATTCCGGATTGTGCGGCTATTACTGTATTATTTCCTACTTCAACATTGTGCGCAATTTGAATAAGATTATCAAGCTTGGCTCCGGATTTTATAAGAGTAGAACCGATGGTAGCACGATCAATTGTAGCATTCGCGCCTATTTCAACATTGTCTTCTACCACTACATTTCCTATTTGAGGTACCTTTTTAAAGCTGCCATCCTGTTGTGGAGCAAAACCGAATCCATCAGCGCCGATAACTGAACCCGCATGAATCGTAACATTTTTACCTATAATACAATCATGATGAATTTTTACACCCGGAAATAAAATTGAATCATCGTCTATGACAGCATTATTGCCAATGTACACCTGTGGGAAAAGCTTTACATTTTTTCCTATCGTCACATTATCTCCTATATAAGTAAATGCACCTATAAAAACATTTTCGCCAATCTTTGCCGTTTCTGAAATATAACAAGGCTGTTGCGTTCCTGTAAGATTTGCGGTGACCATTTTATCGTACGCACTTAAAATTATGGCAAATGCGGAATAGGCATCAGGCACCCTGATAAGTGTTGCATCTACTTTTTTCTGAACTTCCTGCGAATCGTTTACGATAATAATCGAAGCTTGTGTTGAGTACAAAAACTCTTCATATTTTGGATTAGCCAGAAATGCAAGCTGGCCTGTCTCTGCGCCATCGATCTTACCAAAAGATGATACAGTAACATCAGGATTTCCTTCAATTTTGCCACTAATAAGAGAGGCTATTTGTGTTGCGGTAAACTGCATTTTTTATTTTTGATTCTCTATACAGACATTTATTTTACTAGAAAGTTAAACTATCTGTTATATCCATATTTGGAAAACAAATGTAAAATTTTTTTACCGTGCCAAATAATGTTTGATTTATGAGCGGATTATCTACTTCTGAAATATCTTTTATTTGACCGTCCTTAAACAGAATACGAATGTGCTCATCGTGTGTGTTGTATGTTTCGTTTCCTGTTGCTCCGGTAAATACAATATATTCCATCTCCTTGTCATTGATTTTTAAAAACTGTTTAGCCAGTTCTTTTTTTTCATTCAAAAGCGCGGCAGGAATTTTACTGGCAGAATATTTTATCTTAAGAAGCCTTCTGTTTATAATTCCTTTGCAAAGAAGTGAAAGAATTTTATCGGGATGATTTGCCCACGCTTTTATTGTTGAAAGAACATCATAATCATCCAAAGCACAAAAATCGTCCAAATGATTTTCGATTTCTTTTTTTCCAAAGGGCTGATGCAAAAAAATATTAAGCACTTCTGAAGGAGCGGTTGCTTTTATTTCGCGTGCTCTTTTAATTATATTAATCAACATTTTTTCGGCACTCAAAACAGTTTTATGAAGATAGACCTGCCAATACATTAACCTTCTTGAAACTAAAAATTTTTCTATAGAATAAATAGCTTTCTCTTCAATCATCAACTCGCCGTTGTGAACCGTAAGCATTTTAATGATTCGATCGTAGCCAATTACCCCTTCGCTGACACCAGTAAAAAAACTATCACGTATAAGGTAATCCATTCTGTCAACATCCAACTGGCCGCTTATTAATTGGTGAAGGAATTTTTTCGAATATTCATCTTTAAAAATATCAATCGCCATTTGCATTTTGCCATCAAGCTGCTCGTTCATTTTTTGCATTAGCATTAATGAAATTTCCTCATGGCTAATGCCATTGATTAAAGTATTTTCCAGGCCGTGAGAATAAGGCCCATGGCCTATATCATGTAAAAGAATCGCAATTTTTGCTGCCTGTTCTTCTTCTTTCGAAATAGAAATTCCTTTTGCTTTTAATTCATTTAATGCATTGCACATTAAATTATAAGCACCCAAAGAATGATGTAGCCTTGTATGAACAGCCCCGGGATAAACCAATTGCGCCAATGCCATTTGGTGAATGCGGCGTAAACGCTGGTAAAATGGGTGAGAAATAATTATATAAATTAATTCATCTTCTATAGTAATAAAACCATAAACAGGGTCATTAATTATTTTTCGGTATGCCATTTATTTTAAATTGTTAAAAAGCTTATGGACTTACGTAAAGATAATTTTTAGAAGGGGAATAAATTACATTTGTAAGAATGCGTAATTGCGATTACCGAACTTTATTAGGCCGTTCAAATTAAAAAAATATAAATGACCGCAGCAAAAATTTTATGGGTTGATGATGAGATGGAAAGCCTGAAATCTCAAATTATGTTTTTAGAAAACAAAGGCTATGAAGTAAAATCACTGAGCAATGGCTTTGATGCAGTTGATTATGTAAAAGATAATGCCGTTGATGTGGTTTTGCTTGATGAGAGTATGCCCGGCATTACCGGCCTTGAAACTTTGCAAAAAATTAAGGCAATCAATACACAAATTCCAATTGTTCTTATTACAAAAAATGAGACGGAAAATTTAATGGATGAAGCTATTGGTTCGCAAATAACCGATTACCTGATAAAGCCTGTAAACCCTAACCAGGTTTGGCTTTCACTGAAGAAAATAATTGATAACCGAAGGTTGGTTGCTGAGAAAACAACGTCCTCTTATCAGCAACAATTCAGGGATTTATTCATGGCGCTAAATAACAATCCTGATTATAATGAATGGATGGAAATTTATAAGAAGCTCGTGTATTGGGAACTTGAAATGAAAAAAAGTGATAGCCCTGAAATGCAGGAAGTTTTTCAATCGCAAAAGAATGAGGCCAATACTGAGTTTTTTAAATTCATTTCAAAAAATTATTCTAACTGGGTAAGTGATCCTGCTGCGGAAGCACCTATAATGAGTCATACTTTAATGAAGTATAAAGTATTTCCACATGTTGAAAAAGGCACCCCCACTTTTTTTGTATTGATTGATAATTTAAGGTTTGATCAATGGAAAGCTATTCAACCGTTGTTTTCAGAAAATTTTCGGATACATGAGGAGGAAACTTTTTATTCAATTTTACCAACTGCAACACAATATAGCCGAAACGCAATCTTTGCGGGAATGCTTCCCATAGAAATTGAAAAGAAATTTCCGACTGAATGGAAAAATGATGACGAAGAAGGTGGCAAAAATTTATTTGAGCAAAACTTTTTTAAAGAGCAATTGAAAAAACTCAGAAAAGAAGATCTTAAATATTCTTATACTAAAATTACTAACCACCAGGATGCGCAGAAACTTGTGGATAGTATGCACAACCTGCTTACGAACGATATTAATATTATCGTGTACAATTTTGTAGATATGCTAAGCCACGCGCGCACAGAAATGGAAGTGCTTAAAGAACTTGCGGCAGATGAGGTAAGTTACAGAAGCCTTACTGCGTCATGGTTTGAGCATTCGCCTTTGCACCAGGCATTAAAGAAAATTGCTGATAAAAAACTTAATCTTATTGTTGCAACAGATCATGGAAGCGTAAGGGTAAACACTCCCCATAAAGTTGTAGGCGATAAACAAACTACCGCCAATCTGCGTTATAAACATGGCCGCAATCTTAATTATGATCCTAAGGAAGTACTCGCGTTTCGCGATCCAAGGCAGGCAGGCTTGCCGGTTCCTAATGTAAATTCCTCATTTATTTTTGCAAGGCAGGATGGGTACTTATGTTATCCAAACAACTACAATCATTTCGCCAATTATTATCGCAATACTTTTCAGCATGGCGGTGTAAGTCTTGAAGAAATGATAATTCCTGTTATTCGCATGTCGAGCAAAGTATGATAATATTTTTTTGAAGAAACTTGAATTATTTTTGTGTCTTAAAAGAAAAATATTTTCTAAAGAAAAGTGATGAAATACAACCAGGCTACCTCAAAAAAATTAGAAAATATTCTTGAAGACTGCGGGTATATTCTGCGCTATGAGCGCGGATCTTTTCAAAGCGGCTATTGTATTTTAGAAGAAAAAAAAGTTGTTGTTCTCAATAAATTTTTAAACCCTGAAGGAAGAATAAATACATTGATGGATCTTATTCCGGTGCTTAATGTTAACTATGACATGCTTACGAAAGAATCTCAAAAAATGTATGATGAAATAATTCTGCAAAAGGATATAGTACATAAGTAAGAAAGCCTGTTTATAAAATTCTCTGTTATATTTTTTTTAGCTTTGATAAGTGAGCTATCCCCATCTAAACATTACATTTCTAGGAACCGGTACCAGTGGCGGTGTACCTATGATTGCTTGTGGCTGTTATGTGTGCTTATCAACTAATGAAAAAGACAAAAGATTACGAAGCAGCATTTTAGTTGAGAGCAGCACAACTACATTGGTTGTTGATACTACACCCGATTTTCGCACGCAAATGCTGCGTGCAAATGTAAAGAAGCTCGATGCAGTTATTTTTACTCACCCGCACAAAGATCACATTGCTGGCCTTGACGATGTAAAGGCGTTTAATTATTTTCAAAAAAAATCGATGGATGTTTATGCAAACGAGCTTACACAGGAAGCAATGAAGAGAGAGTTCTCTTATATTTTTTCTGATAAAAAATATCCTGGTATTCCGAGCATTTGCCTGCATACTATTTCTGATAAAACATTTATGGTGGGTGATATTCCGGTAACGCCCATACTTGTTTATCATTTGCACATGCCTGTGCTTGGTTTCAGGTTTGGAAAATTTACTTATATAACTGATGCCAATAGGATCGATGAAGACGAAAAACAAAAAATTATTGGAAGCGATACACTTGTTTTAAATACGCTTCGCAAAAGTGAGCACATATCACATTTTACTTTGCAGGAAGCTATTAATCTTGTATCGGAAATGAAAATACCACATGCATATTTTACGCATATAAGCCACCAGCTTGGTACTCATGACGAAATAAATAAAGAGCTACCTCCAAATATAAAGCTAGCCTGGGACGGACTGAAGCTGAGTTTTTAAATTTTTTTATAACAGGATTCCCACACATTTTATTTTTTCATCTTTTGTTTTATGTATTTCTTTTTTTATTTTAACACAAAAATCGCTCATGTGGAAACAATTTGTAAAAGACTATTTACTTTTTACAAAGAAGGAGAGGCGTGGGGTAATTTATATTGTCTGTATTATATTTCTTATTGCACTATCTCCATTTCTATTTTCTTTTTTTAATAAAAAAATACAATACAGTCATAAACAATTTGCTGATGAGATTGCAAAATTAAGCCTTGAAAAGGCTGACTCTTTTTCTCAAAAAAAATATGCTAAAAGAACTGACTATAATTTTGATGATTTTTCATCAAACGGAAAGCAGGATTATAGTCCAATAAAAGCCGAAGTTTTTTATTTTGATCCCAATACAACAACCACGGATGATTGGAAAAGGTTAGGAATCAGGGACAAGACAATACACACCATTCAAAACTATCTTTCAAAGGGTGGTAAATTTTACAAGCCCGGAGATATAGGAAAAATATGGGGTTTACCACCCGCAGATGCTAAGCGTTTAATCCCATACGTTAGTATTAAAACTACGAAGGAAAATATTCCGTTTGAAAAGAAAGAATATGCCAAGGCGGCGACATCTTATACTTCCAAGTCAACTTCATTAATAGATGTCAATCTTGCCGATACTTCGGCACTTATAAGTTTACCTGGCATCGGCAGTAAATTATCACAACGAATTATAGCATTTCGCAATAAGCTTGGCGGATTTTATTCAGTCGACCAGGTTGGAGAAACTTATCTTCTGCCTGATTCAACTTTTCAAAAGATAAAATCGCGATTGATAATTGGCACCACTCCTGTGAAGAAAATAAATATCAATACCGCTTCGATTGATGAAATGAAATCACATCCATACCTGAGATTTAATATCGCCAATGCAATTTTTCAATATCGTCAACAACATGGGAACTTTAGTTCTGTTGAAGAAATTAAAAAGATAATGTTAGTATCAGACGAGATTTTTACTAAAGTAGCACCTTATCTTTCTATTCAATAAATGATGACTGCCTGAAATATTTTTTATACTTTTTATAAAACTAACGCCCGTTAGTTTTCGTTTTTTTCGGTTTATCTTGCAACCAGAATAAATAAAAGTTATGGATTTTAAAAATAGTGAGCTTACAGAACAGGTAGCTCAAACAGCTAGAGATTTTGCGCAGCAATATATAAAGCCGCATGTTATGGAGTGGGATGAATCTCAACAATTTCCCCTTCATATTTTTAAAGAATTAGGCAAGCTTGGTATGATGGGTGTGTTGGTGCCTGAAGAATATGGCGGCACGGGATTAGGTTATCTTGAATATAGCGCCATCATCCAGGAAATTGCTAAAGTGTGTGGTTCTATTGGATTATCTGTGGCAGCCCACAATTCTTTGTGTACAGGACATATACTTACGTTTGGCAACGAAGAACAAAAAAAGAAATATCTCCCCAAACTTGCTACAGCAGAGTATCTTGGGGCATGGGGATTAACTGAACCTAATACTGGAAGCGATGCTGGCAACATGAAATGTATTGCAGAAAAAGATGGAGAAGAATGGGTAATAAACGGAACAAAAAATTGGATTACTCATGGAAAAAGCGGTGATGTTGCCGTGGTGATTTGCAGAACCGGCACACCCAGAACAAAAGATAACTCAACTTCGTTTATAGTTCCCCGTGATACTCCCGGTTTTGCTGCAGGAAAAAAAGAGAATAAGTTGGGAATGAGGGCGAGTGAAACAGCGGAAATGATTTTTGACAATTGCAGAATTCCGGATTCGGCCAGGATGGGAAATGTTGGTGACGGATTTAAACAAGCAATGAAAGTACTTGATGGTGGCCGCATTTCTATTGCTGCGCTTGGCCTTGGTATTGCAAAAGGTGCTTATGAGGCCTCGCTTCAATATTCAAAAGAAAGGCATCAATTCGATAAACCTATTTCAAGTTTCCAGGGAATATCTTTTAAGCTTGCCGATATGGCAACAGAAATTATGGCAGCAGAACTATTAATTAACCAGGCTTGTGAAATGAAAATGCGTGGGGAAAATATCACCAAGGAATCAGCTATGGCAAAATATTATTCCAGCGAAATCGCTGTGAAAATTGCAACAGACGCAGTTCAAATTTTTGGTGGTTATGGCTATACAAAAGATTATCCTGTTGAAAAATTTTACAGGGACAGTAAATTATGTACAATAGGCGAGGGAACAAGTGAAGTACAGAAAATGGTAATTGCAAGAGAAGTACTAAGATAAAATAAAGAAACACAGTTTTTACTGCGTTTCTTTATTTGTTATTATTTATACTCTTTTATCTTGCCCAAACAATCCACCTAATTTTTCTTTAGCAAATTCTTCAATTTTTTCTCCTGTTGCGCCAGGAATGAAATCTGAAATTTTATCTAAAAAATCTCCGCCACCTTGAGATGCATTATTTGTGGCAGCCTGTGTATCAGCAGGGGTTGTACCAGCTTCTGCGGGTGTAGTACCTGATTGAAAAAGATTATCTATTGCTCCGCCAACCATAGGGAATTTTTCTTTTACAAAGTTTGTTATAGTATTTAAAATTCCATGAGACTGCTCAGCGCTTAAGCCATGTATGTTTTGTAATTTTTGAATAAGTTCTTCCATGATGGTTAATTTAAATTTTTAAAAAATTTATGTTACACAATGTAATGAATTTATAAAAGAGGATTTCTTTTTACAAAAACTTTTGGTAATAATTATGGACTTTTGCTTTTTAAATAACAATCAAAAACTACCCAAATGAAAAATAATTTCTTTCAATTTTTTACCTGCGTCTTTTGCTGCATTTATTTTTTAACAGAAAGTACTGATTGTTTCTCCCAGGACCAGACCATAAAAGCTATGCAAGGCGATGCAAGTAAGGAAATAAAAAAACAAAAAATCGATAGCGGAAAAATTTGGAAAACCGGAGGGCAATTTGATTTGAATGTAGGACAAGGCAGCCAAAGTAATTGGAGCGCGGGCGGTGACAACTTTTCTTTTTCGCTTAATTCTTATCTTGGCGTTTATGCATTTTATAAGAAAGACAAATATAGCTGGGATAATACGGTTGATTTTAATTATGGTTTTTTAAATACAAATAGTCTTGGAACCAGAAAGAATGATGACCGCATTGACCTTTTATCCAAGGCCGGATATGAGTTTGCGCCCAAATTGAGCTTATCAGCATTATTTAATTTTCATTCCCAGTTTTCAAAAGGGTATGATTATCACTCTGATGGTACTAAAGATCTTCTGTCAGATTTTTTGGCGCCGGGTTATGTATTAATAAGTCTTGGGTTGGATTACAAGCCAGCAGATGGCTTATCAATTTTTGTATCACCAATTACATCAAGATGGACACTTGTTCGCAATGATAGTTTGTCTGCAAAAGGCGCTTACGGAGTGGATTCTGGCAAAAAAAGTAAAAATGAGATTGGCGCTTTTGTAAGCATAAATTATTTACACAACCTTAATAAAACGATAACGTATAAAGGCCGGTTGGATCTTTTTTCAAACTACCAGCACAATCCACAAAATGTTGATGTGATGATGAACAATATGTTTACCGCCAAAATTTCTAAAATACTTAGCGCAAGCCTTGGGCTTGATCTTATTTATGATGATGATGTAAAGCTTTTCGGAAAGAATGGTGACTCGCCCGGGTTACAATTAAAATCATTGATAGCGGTTGGGCTAAGCGTAAAACTATGATAATAACGGCAAAGGTTAATCGAAATGATACGGAATCAAATTATAAGTTTTCGATAATACCTGCAATGCCCTGGCCGCCCCCTACGCAAGCGGTTACAATTCCATATTTTTTATTTAATCTTTTCATGTCATTTATAATTTGAATAGTAAGCTTTGTGCCAGTGCACCCTAACGGATGGCCTAATGCAATTGCGCCTCCGTTAATATTTACTTTTGAATTATCGAGCTCAAGCTTTTTTATAACTGCAAGTGATTGCGATGCAAATGCTTCATTAAGCTCTATCAAATCAATTTGAGAAAGATTCATTCCGGCACGCTTTAAAACTTTGGGAACTGCTTCAACAGGCCCTATTCCCATAATTCGTGGATGAACTCCTGCGCTTACACATGATACCAACCGGGCAATAGGTTTCAACTTCAATTCATTCATCATCGTTTCGCTCATAACAATTACAAAAGCAGCGCCATCGCTGGTTTGTGACGAATTACCTGCTGTAACGGTGCCGCCTAACGCAAAAGCGGGTTTTAATTTTGCCAATGCTTCCATTGAAGTATCTGCACGTACACCCTCATCTGTATCTACAACAAAATTTCTTTTTTGTTTTTTGCCTTTATCATCAACGTAAACTTCTTCAACCGGCATTGGCAAAATTCCATTTTTAAAATATCCGTTAGTAATTGCAGTCATTGCTTTTTGGTGCGAATGAAAACTAAATTCATCTTGCTGCTCGCGGCTTACATTGTATTCTTTGGCAACTGCTTCTGCAGTTAATCCCATACCTAAATAATAATCCGGGGTTTCTGATGTTACCGAATAAGCGGGTACAGTTTTCCATCCTGATGTAGGAACCATTGTCATACTTTCTGTTCCTCCTGCAATAATGCAATCGGCCATTCCCGTTCTGATTTTTGCAGTTGCAATGGCAATAGTTTCAAGCCCGCTTGCACAGTATCTATTCACTGTTACACCAGGAACTTCAATTCCTAATGCACGCACACTTATCATACGCCCAACCTGTAATCCTTGCTCAGCCTCAGGCACAGCGTTTCCTACTATAAGATCATCAACTCTTTTACTATCAAGTTCAGGTACACTCGCCAACAAACCTTTAATTACATCAACTGCTAAATCATCAGGGCGATAAAACCTGAATCCGCCACGTTTTGATTTAGTTACCGCTGTTCTGAACCCTGCAATTATATATGCTTCCATAAAAAATTTATAAAAATAATAAGAGTAATTTAATATTTCTCTTCTAAAAATTATGTTTAAATCTTTTTAAATTTTCTGGTTTTTTAATTTAAATAATTTGCAACAATAGGTAATCTTCTTCCAACGCCAAATGCTTTTGGTGAAATACGAATTACAGGGCAAAACTGGTTGCGCTTGTATTCATTCATATTTACCAGTCTTAAAATTCTATCAACAAGTGTTGCGTCAAATCCCTGCTCCTTTATTTCATTCGGGCCTTTTACTCTTTCAATATATTGGTATAAAATTTTATCAAGCATTTCGTATGGCGGCAGACTATCGCTGTCTTTCTGTTCTGGCCGTAACTCTGCAGAAGGTGATTTTGTTATAATATTTTTTGGAATAATTTCTTTTTCAGAATTAATAAATTTTGCAAGCTCATACACCTGCATTTTATAACAATCTCCTAAAACTCCTATACCACCGGCCATGTCTCCATACAAAGTTCCATAACCTGTTGCGAGCTCACTTTTATTTGATGTATTCAATAAAATATATCCAAACTTGTTAGCAATTGCCATCAATAAATTTCCCCGTGTTCTGCTTTGAATATTTTCTTCGGCTATGCCAAAGGGTGAGTTTGCAAAAACAGGCTTTAATTCTTTTAGAAACTGCGTGTAAATTTCTTTAATAGAAATAATATCGTATGGATTTTCAAGATTTTTACTGAGCTGTTCTGCATCTATAAGTGAATGCGATGTTGAAAATTCTGAAGGCATTAGAATGGCTCTTACATTTTTTTTGCCCATCGCTTTGCATGCAAGAGCAAGAGTCACTGCGCTATCAATACCGCCGCTGCTTCCCAAGATTGCTTTTGTAAATCCCATTTTTTGGAAATAATCTTTTATGCCCATAATGATTGCATCATGCACCTGTGAAATATTTAAATCCGGAACGAAATGCAACGGGTTTAAAAACTCGTTAGGCATAGCGATCGCAGGCTCCAATACAGGTCCATCTATTGTTCCATTATCATTTAAAATTATTTCTGTTAGCTTTTCTTTAAACTGGGGAAGTTGTGCGCAAAGATTAGCATCTTTATCAAATACCAAAGATGCTCCGTCAAAAACTATTTCTGTCTGGCTGCCGATTGCGTTGCAATAAAAAAGCGGCAATTTATATTTTAAAACATTTGACTTAATAGTTGCCTTCCTGTCTTCAATGTGTGTGTAGTCAAAAGGAGATGCTGAAATATTTATCATAACATCGGGTTGCTGTTTCATTAAAATATCCATTGGACAAATGCGGTAAAGCGGGTTGTCACCAAGGTTCCAGATGTCTTCACAAATGGTTAATGCAATTTTTTTTCCTTTAAAATCAATAGTGTTCCAGTTATATGCGGGCTCAAAATATCGGTATTCGTCGAACACATCATAATTAGGCAAGCAGGTTTTGTGAGCAATTCCTATCACTTTTTTTTCATACAAAAAAAATGCTGCGTTAAAAAGATCTTTGCCTTCGCGTACTGGATTGCGATCAGGTGCGCCAACAATTACACCTATTGTATCGGCATGTTGTTTTATAATGTCAATGCTTTCATAGCATTTATTTATAAAATCATTAAAGTCAAGAAAGTCTCTTGCAGGATAGCCACAAACGCACATTTCACTAAACACAATAAGATCAGCGCCTTTGCTTTTGGCAAATTTTATGGCATCAATAATTTTATTGGTATTCGTTTCAAAATTGCCAATGTGGTAATTTTGCTGCGCAAGAATAATCTTCATTCTGCAAAATTAGTTGAATAATTGTCAACCGATTTTTTCAAATTAACAAAACACTGTTTCTTTTTTTTCTTTTATTTGGGGTATGAAGAAATTATTAATTCCGTTGATCTGTGCCGTAATTTGCTTTTCGTGTAAGGATAATAAAAATAGTCCTGATGTTTCGGGCATAAAAGTAACACTCGAAACAAAAAGATTTGAGCAGGATTTTTTTTCGATCGACACTTTTAATGTTGCAGCATCTATTAATAATCTTGTAAAAAAATATCCGCGGTTTACTCCAGATTTTGTTGAAAATATTCTTGGGCTTGATATGGATAGCTTATTAATCCCTGGCAATTTGCAGGACAATGCAGTTAGATTATTTATTCATGATTATAAACCTATCAAAGACTCGAGTGATTTAATTTATAAAGATTTCAGCAAAGAAACCGATGAAATAAAAAAAGGATTGCAATTTGTGAAATATTATTTTCCCCAATACAAATTGCCATCTTCGGTTATAACTTTTATCGGGCCGATTAATGCAAATTTTGAAACTTCATTTGGTACACAAGGTGATATTATTACTCCGGAAGGTCTTGGAATAGGCCTCCAGCTTCATCTTGGTAAAAATTTCTCTTTATATAAAAGTATTGAAGG
>JBEPVC010000004.1:0-21416 GCA_041691235.1 Chitinophagaceae bacterium | reverse complement strand
AGAAGATGAAATAAGCATAAATCCGCTGTCAGAAGAATTATTTTCTGATGCGATACATTTATTAAAGAAATTAATAGCTACTTCTTCTTTCAGCAAAGAAGAAAATGAAACCGCCGGTATCATAGGAAAATTTTTACAGCAAAAAGGCATTACCATAAACCGGTACCTGAATAATATATGGGCCATAAATAAATTTTATGATCCAAAAAAATTTACTATTCTTTTAAATTCTCATCACGACACTGTGAAGCCAAATAAAGGTTATACACTTGATCCTTTTAATGCGTTAGAAAAAGATGATAAACTTTTTGGGCTTGGCAGTAACGATGCAGGCGGCGCTTTGGTTAGCTTAATTTCTGCATTCATTTATTTTTATGATGCAAAAAATCTTTCGTTCAACCTGGTTTTAGCAGCCACTGCCGAAGAAGAAATATCAGGTAGCAATGGAATTGAAATTCTTCTGCCTTTGCTGCCAAAAATTGGTTGCGCAATTGTGGGCGAACCAACATTAATGAAAATGGCAGTTGCTGAAAAAGGCTTGCTGGTACTTGATTGTACTGCAAATGGAATTGCAGGCCATGCTGCGTGTAACGAGGGAGTAAACGCAGTTTATGCAGCAATGAAAGATATTGAATGGCTTAGGAAATTTGAATTTTCAAAAATATCTCCTATGCTTGGCTCTGTTCATCTCGCTGTCACATCCGTTAGTACGCAAAATAAAGAACATAATATTGTACCTTCCGAATGCAGCTTTGTTGTTGATATAAGAGTAAATGAATTATATACATTTGAAGAAATACTTTCAGTGATTAAAGAAAATATACAAAGCGAGGTACGTCCAAGAAGCACAAGATTAAGATCTTCTTTTATAGAAGAGAATCATGCGTTAGTAATTGCAGGAAATATGATTGGGCTTGAGTCTTATGGTTCTCCCACTTGTTCCGACAGGGCTTTGATTCCTGTTCCTTCATTAAAAATCGGCCCGGGAGATTCGGCACGCAGTCACATGGCAGATGAATATATTTTTATTAATGAAATAAGCAATGGTATTAAAAAATACGTGCAGCTTTTGCATAACACCGGCATGGTATTAAAACAGGAGTAAAAGAAATTCAATGAAGCTCTGGGAAAAAAATATTGCTTCTTTAAAAGAAGTAGAAAAATTTACTGTAGGAGAAGATAGAAGACTGGATTTATATCTTGCGCCTTTTGATGTTCTGGGTTCATTAGCCCACATTCAAATGCTGCAATCGGCAGGTTTGCTAAATGAAATTGAACTGCAAGAATTGCAACAAGGCCTGAAGGAAATTTATAAGGACATTCAAAATGGAACGTTTGTTTTGGAAAAAGATGCGGAAGATGTGCACTCGCAGGTGGAATTTCTTTTAACAAAAAAGTTTGGTGAGGCTGGTAAAAAAATTCACAGTGCGAGGTCAAGGAATGACCAGGTGTTAGTGGACATAAAACTTTATTTGCGGCAGGAAATTGAGGATCTTGTTAGTGAAGTAAATAATTTTTTCCTGCTTCTTATTCAGCAAAGCCAAAAGTATAAAAGCTATCTCATGCCCGGCTATACTCACTTTCAGCTTGCTATGCCTTCTTCATTCGGGCTTTGGTTTGGCGCTTACGCTGAAAGCCTTGTAGATGATATGCTGATAATACATTCGGCATGGGAGATTGTAAATAAAAATCCGTTAGGTTCAGCTGCAGGCTTTGGTTCATCTTTTCCTATTAACCGAAAGCTTACTACGCAATTGCTCGGCTTTGAGGATTTAAATTATAATGTGGTATATGCACAAATGAGTCGCGGAAAAACTGAACGCGTTTTAGCGCAGGCACTTTCAAATGTTGCTGCAACGCTTGGTAAATTAAGTATGGATGCATGTCTTTATCTAAACCAAAACTTTGGATTTATTTCTTTTCCTGACGAGTTGACTACCGGAAGCAGCATTATGCCGCATAAAAAAAATCCCGATGTTTTTGAATTGATACGTGCGCATTGCAACCGTATACAGGCTTTGCCAAATGAGATTATGCTGATGTCTGCAAACCTTCCATCAGGCTATCATCGCGATTTTCAATTACTAAAAGAACATCTTATTCCTGCTTTGGAAAATTTGCATTCCTGTATTTCAATGGCAACGTTGATGATTGAAAACATCAGGATAAAAGATGATATTCTTGCTGATGAAAAATATAAATATTTATTTACTGTTGAAGAAATGAATAAGCTTGCTTTGCAAGGAACGCCTTTAAGAGATGCTTATAAAAAAATAGCTGCCGAAGTAGAAAATAATACTTTTACTTACGATGCAAAAGTTAATCATACACATGAGGGCTCAATTGGTAATCTTCAAAATGATGCAATACTTGATATGATGAATAAAGTATTGGCTCGTTTCAATTTTAATAAGGTGAACGCGGCATTACAAAAATTATTAGAGTAAATTGCCAATCCTGTTTCCTGTTTGTGCAGGAATAATCTTATTATTAGCAGGTTCGATTTATAACGAATAAAAAATTATGGCTGAAACAAATAAAAAAAGAATAGCAATTTTTGGCTCAACGGGTTCCATAGGTACACAAGCACTGGAAGTTATCGACGCTAATTCTGAATTATTTGAAGTGGAAATTTTAACGGCGCAAACTAATGATAAGCTGTTAATAGAACAGGCGCTTAAATTTTTGCCAAATGCTGTTGTAATAGGTGATGAAAAAAAATATGAAAATGTAAAATCTGCGCTTGCAACTAAAAATATAAAAGTATTTGCAGGTGAGGCAGCGCTGGAAGAAGTTGCGGATTTTGATACCTATGATATGATGCTTGCAGGCATTGTGGGCTTTGCCGGATTAACACCAACATTAAAAGCAGTTGACAAAGGTAAAGCGGTTGCGCTGGCAAATAAAGAAACTTTGGTAGTTGCGGGTGATATAGTAATGCAGAAAGCAATTGAAAAACGTGTGCCTATAATTCCGGTTGATAGCGAACATTCTGCAATATTTCAATGCCTTGTTGGTGAGACAAGAAATAAGATTGAGAAAATAATTCTGACTGCAAGCGGGGGTCCTTTTCTCGGAAAGAAACCAAATTTCCTGGTGAATGTAAAAAGACATCACGCACTACAGCACCCCAATTGGAACATGGGTGCAAAAATTACCATTGACTCTGCAACGCTTATGAATAAAGGGCTTGAGATGATTGAAGCCAAATGGCTTTTCAATCTTACGCCTGATGAAATCCAGGTGTTGATACATCCTCAAAGCATTGTGCACAGCATGGTACAATTTGAGGATGGAAGCATAAAAGCTCAAATGGGTTTGCCCGATATGAAGCTACCCATTCAATATGCTCTTACATTTCCGCAACGTATTTCGTCCGCTAGCCCAAGAGTAGATTTTAGAAAAATAAACAATCTCACTTTTGAGGAACCCGATATAAAAACTTTCCGGAATCTAATGCTCGCAACAATTGCTTTGCAAAAGGGCGGTAATCTTCCCTGCATTTTAAATGCTGCAAATGAAATTGCAGTATGGGCTTTTTTAAATAACCGTATTGGATTTTTAGACATAACTGCCGTGGTGGAAAAAACAATGCAGAAGATAACCTATATAGAAAAGCCAAATCTTACAGATTATTTTGAAAGCGATGGGGAGGCACGTAATTTCGCCGCTTCATTACTAAATATGTAACCCCTAACCCCTAAAGGGAATAAAGGAAACTTTGAAAATGAATAATTTTTTTAATAATTAAATAAACACCCCTTTAGGGGTTGGGGTATATATGACAATATTAGCAATAAACTGGCCTGCGGTGGGTTTGCAAGCAGGGTATCTTGTTTTCTCTTTATCAATTCTTGTTATACTTCATGAATTCGGGCATTATATTACTGCGAAGTGGTTTAAATGCCGGGTTGAAAAATTTTATTTGTTTTTTGATCCATGGTTTTCTCTTATAAAGAAAAAAATTGGCGAAACAGAATATGGAGTTGGTTGGCTTCCTTTAGGTGGCTATGTAAAAATTTCCGGAATGGTTGATGAAAGCATGGACAAGGAACAGATGAAGCAACCACCGCAACCGTGGGAATTCAGAAGCAAGCCTGCATGGCAGCGACTTATTATAATGCTTGGTGGTGTAACCATGAATATATTGTTTGCATTTTTTATTTATGCAATGATTTTGTATAAATGGGGTGATACAAAATTGCCTATAGCTAATGCTAAAGGGGGAATATGGATTACAGATAGTCTTATGTTTGATCTAGGCTTAAAAAACGGCGACAATATTGTAGCCATTAACGGAGAACCAATAAAATATTTTAATGATCTGCCTGCAAAAATTATTCTTGGAAAACAAATATCCCTGGTGAGAGATGGTCAACCTGAGACTATTAATTTACCCGTGAATATGATTGAGAAATTGGTTGAGAAAAAAGGAAAGCGCAATATGTTGCTGATGCCGAGAATTCCAATTGTGTTAGGAGGATTTAATGGCGCTCACTCAAATGCAGAGCATGCGGGCCTAAAAATATTTGATAAAGTTGTAGCAGTAGATTCAACTCCTGTTTTTTATTTCGATGAAATGGCTCCTTTACTTAGCAAGAAAAAAGGAGATAGCATTACGCTTACGCTTATTAGAAATGGCAGTACCATTCAAAGAAGAGCACTTATAGATACTTCCGGCAAAGTAGGATTTGCTTTAATAAATGATGACCAGGCAGATAGTCTTGGAATTTTAAAAGAGGAAACAAAAAAATATGGCTTTCTTGCTTCTTTTCCTGCAGGAGTTAGCATGACGTTTAAGCAACTTGATTTTTATATTCAGCAATTTAAATTAATATTAAACCCGCAAACAGGTGCCTACAAAGGGCTCACGGGTTTCAAAGGCATGGCGTCTATTTTCCCGGATAGTGGATGGAACTGGGAAGCATTTTGGAAAATAACCGCTTTCTTTTCTATTATTCTTGCCTTTATGAATTTGCTGCCAATTCCTGCGCTTGATGGCGGACATGTTTTATTTACATTAATTGAGATGGTTAGTGGCCGTAAACCCAGCGATAAATTTTTGGAGTATGCGCAAATTGCAGGTATGGTTTTCCTGATCGCTTTGATGTTGTTCGCGAATGGAAATGATTGGTTTGGATGGGGGAGAGGGCATTAGGGAATGTGGGATGTTTGATGTAGGATGTTTGTAAAACTCCAAACATTCAAAAATCAATTTCATTTTCAATAAAATATTTGCAAATAACATTTATCAAACAACTTACTGCATTTTTAGAGATCATTACATCGTACATCTCGCATCAGACATCGTAAATCGCTAAAGCTCTATTCCAATTTTCTTCATTAAAATAGAAGCATTAAGACTGGTGCAAACGCCTGGCTTTAGCATGTAATCAAAAAATAATTCGTCATTGCTTACCTGCACATCAAAATGATAGTTAACTATACTTTCGGGAAATTCATCTTTTAGTTTTGCCAAATCAAGATCGTGTGTTGCAATAATTGCTGCAGCATCATGTTTTATCAATTGCTTTACAAGGGCAACAGAACCTGTATGCCGGTCAAGCGAATTAGTTCCTCTTAAAATTTCATCCAATAAAATAAAAACCTTTTCACCTTTGTTTACCATTTCAATAATAGCTTTTAATTTTTTTAATTCTGCATAAAAAGTAGAAGTACTTTCAGCAAGATTATCTGTTATGCGCATGCTGCTTATAATTTGTACATGCGAAACTTTAAGATACTTTGCACATACAGGTGCGCCTGCCATTGCCAGTATAACGTTAACGCCTATACTACGCAAATACGTACTCTTGCCGGCCATATTAGAACCTGTTACCAGCATCAATTCTCCCTCATGTTTTAATTCAATATCGTTATTTACCCTTTTATTTTTTTGTATAAGAGGATGGCCTATCTCTTTTCCTTCAATAAAAAAATATTCTGGAAGAACAGTTGGGAAAATCCAATCGGGTTCATTAAAATAAAGAGTTGCGAAACTATTCAATGCTTCAAAATGGCCGAGAGTATTAAACCATGCATTAATATTTTTTTGCAGATCGCTTTTCCACTTTTCCAAATCAAGAACTTGCTGCAGATTCCAGAGCAATAAAATATTTAACGGAGCAGAAATAACAAGGTTATATCTTAAATCAAGTTTGTCAAGTAGTTTGTGCAAGCGTTTAATATCCTGCGATACATTTTTATTATCGTGAAAAAAAGCTGATTGTAATGAAACAAGCAAAGGGCTTTCAAATGTTGTGCTTTCGATATGGGCGACGCTTTTTGAAAGAATGTCAAGTTCGTCAGCAATCTTTGATAATTTTTCGTGAACAGGTGCTACGTACTTATTAATTTGATACGCAAGCGCAGCAAAAATGAAAAGTGTGAAATAAAAAATTCCCGAACCAGCCTTATCAAATATGTAAAGCGTGACCACCCCAATTATTATGACTGGCAGCAAATATCGCAGCCATTTCCATGCTCTAAATTGTGAAAATACGGGAGCTTCGGTTATCCATTTTTCTAATCGCATTTGTGTCAAAAGCGAAATTTCTTTTTCTTTTCCTTTTGCCTGTAAATCTTGTCGCCATTCAACTTTTTTTGATAATTCCTTTACCGCGAGTTGCCTATCCAAAATTGTTTGCAGCTCTGCTGGAGATTGTAAGTATGCAGCCAGGTGAACACCTCCCATTTCTGAGGCAGTACGGTTTACATATTGAAATAAAGAAGCTTTGCCAAAAATATCCAGGTCATTGGCATACAAATGTTCTTTGGGAATATATTGATTGCTGTCATTAAAATCATAAAAATTTCCCGCAAGAAATTTTAACTCATTTTCATTAATTTCTATTAAATAATTTGTGTGATTTATTGCCGCTTTATTTTTTAAATCAGCATACAACAGCCTTATAAAAACTATCAGCAATATAAAACTAATAATTATCACATACCATATACCTAAAGACCATAACACATAAAATGCAGCAATAATTGCAGCAATTGATCCAAAGCGGAGCCAACCAAATGCAGATTTTTTTTGCTGCAGTTTTTTTAATTCTGTTTGCAGGCCTTCAATTCTATTTTTATAAAACATTGCTGCTTCCATCTAAATCTTTTTATTAAAAGTTCATAAAAGTAATTGATGTTACACTTATTTATCAGCGATATTATTTTTGTAAATTTGCAGACTCAATTGTTCATTATTCATTTTTAATTTTCAATTGAACCGGGGCTGACCGGTTTTGACAGCATAGTTCTTTGTAAGTGTAAGCATGTAGTGCGTTGCGTAATTAGCACTAAAATCTGAATGCGAAAATTTTAAATGGCAATACTTCGTATGCCATGGCTGCTTAATCGATAGATTAGCATCCATTAGGGCCGTTGCAGCTGGCCAGACCTGTTGCCACGCTCTTCCGCCGACTCAAAAATAAAACGGGTTGCTGCAATTTAAGGCTGTGCGAATTGCTTAAGACTATTCAGCTAAGAAAAAAGTTGGTTTGTTTTGCTCCTGCTTTTTTCCGACAAATAATGCAAAAATAAACATGTAGAAAACTTACGGCGGATATGTTTGGACCAGGGTTCGACTCCCTGCAGCTCCACTTTTTTCAATAATTTAGAATTAAGAATACAGTAAAATTTTTACTTGCTGTATTCTTTTTGTTTTTAACTCTGTCAAAATTTAATTTATCAAAACCCAGGTCTGGGAAGATGGTCGTATTTTTAATTCAATCAAATTAAAACTATGAATAGGAAATATTTTTTTCTGTCCTGCTTTTTTTTCATTTTTTGCTTTTCGGTTGCAGCTCAAAATAATAAACTTCATCAGACTCATTCAGCAAAAGTATGGTCTGTTGAAAAAGCAAATAGCTGGTATAAAGCACATCGATGGATAGCGGGCGCAAACTTTATACCCAGTTCCTCGATTAATCAATTAGAAATGTGGCAAAAGGAAACATTTGACACCGCCACCATCAACCGGGAATTGAGTTGGGCAGAAAATATCGGATTTAATACTATGCGCGTTTTTTTGCATAGTGTAGTTTGGAAAGAAGATCCCGTAGGGTTTAAGAAAAGAATTGCTCAATATCTTGCCATCGCAAACCGGCATCACATTCAAACAATTTTTGTTTTTTTTGATGATTGCTGGAATAAAATTCCGGTAGCCGGCAAACAACCGGAGCCAAAAACCGGCGTTCATAATTCTGGCTGGATGCAGGATCCAGGTGACCCGATGTACAAGGATATCAGCCTTTTTCCTATGCTCGAAAAATATGTTACAGATGTAATGTCAAGCTTTTCAAAAGATAAGCGTATTCTTCTTTGGGATTTATACAATGAGCCTGGTAACGAAGGGAAAAAAGCACTTTCGATTCCATTGCTTAAAAATGTTTTTGAATGGGCACGCAAAGTAAATCCTGATCAACCGGTTACATCCGGCGTGTGGGCATGGGAGTTAGAGGAAATAAATCTTATCCAGGTTGAAAATTCAGATATCATTACTTATCATGATTATGAAGAACCGGAATCTCATCAACGGGTTATTCAATTGCTAAAATTGATCGGGCGTCCTTTAATTTGCACTGAGTATATGGCACGTACCAGGAACAGTAGGTTTTCTAATATTCTTCCTTTATTAAAAAAAGAAAATGTTGGAGCTATTAATTGGGGTTTGGTGTCTGGTAAAACGAATACGATTTTTGCATGGGATACTCCTATGCCTAACGGAGATCAACCCAAAGAATGGTTTCATGATATTTTTAACAAAGATGGAATTCCATATAAGCAGGATGAAATTGATTTAATAAAAAAACTCACAGGAAAGTCTGAGCAATAAAATTTTTGAAAAAATGTATTGAACAGATTTTAGAAATCGAATTTTATACATTCTATATTTATTGAAATTCTTTTGTTGATTTTCTTAAACAAATAATCATATGAATTATTTTAAAGTTATCCTTATTGTTTGCGGTGTGTTTACTTTCTCACGCTGTAATAATAATTCTGAACAATCTGCAGGTAAAAATGATGTTGAAAAACCTGACAGCGTTAAGCCTCAGCTTTTCTCAAAAGGTGCATTTCAAAAAACAATAGGCGGAAAACAAACTGACCTTTACATACTAAAAAATAAAAATGATATGGAGGCTGCCATCACTAACTATGGCGGTAGGCTGGTAGGTTTATTAGTGCCGGATAAAAATGGAAAGTTAACAAGCGTAGTTGTAGGATTTGATAGTTTGCAACAATATGAAACCTCCACCGAGCCTTATTTTGGAGCTACTATTGGTCGCTATGGCAACCGCATTGCAAAAGGAAAATTTGCAATTGATGGAATAGAATATACATCTTCAATTAATAACCCGCCGAACATGTTGCACGGTGGAAAAAATGGATTTCAAAGTAAAGTTTTTGATGCAAAGGAGATAGGAGACACTTCTTTTGAGTTAACTTATTTATCAAAAAATATAGAAGAAGGTTTCCCCGGAAATTTAAATGTAAAAGTTACTTATACTCTTACAAATGATAATGCATTGAAAATAGACTACGAAGCTACCACTGATAAAAAAACCGTTGTAAATCTTACGAATCATGCTTTTTGGAATTTAAATGGCGAGGGTAGTGGAACTATTCTCAATCATACATTATGGATAAATGGGGACCATTACACCCCGGTAGATTCAACATTAATCCCTACCGGGAAAATAGAAACAGTGAAAGGAACACCTTTTGATTTTACAACTCCAACAGAAATAGGAAAAAGAATTGATACTAACGGTAACGCACAGTTGAAAAACGGGAAAGGATATGATCATAATTTTGTATTGAACACGAAAAAAGATCAGGGCTTAAATTATGCGGCTTTTATAATCGGTGATCAAACAGGAATTAAAATGGACATTTATACGCAGGAGCCAGGCTTGCAATTTTATAGTGGCAACTTTATGCATAGCAAAAATGTAATGCGCGGTGAAAAGAGGGATGACTTCAGAACCGCATTTGCTCTAGAAACACAACACTTTCCTGATTCGCCCAATCAACCATCTTTTCCTTCAACTATTTTAGCTCCGGGAAAAAAATATGCAACAACTTCGGTTTACCGGTTTTCAGTAGAAAAATAATTTAAGCAACATTAAATTTTTTATTGAAACGAGCTTAAATTTCGTTGTGCTTTTTATCTTAATTGTTTCAATAAGTGAAATGATTATTTGTTTTAGCTTGCAACAATTGTTATAATAAAATGAATGAAATAGAAATAATTCCATTTGAAAATAAATATGCAGCGGATTTTAAGCAATTAAATTTAGAATGGCTGGATAAATACAATCTAACAGAAAGCCATGATCTTATGGTATTGAATAATCCGCAGGAAACTATTCTTAATAACGGGGGTTGTATATTTTTAGCGAGAATCGATAATGAAATTGCAGGAAGCGCTGCATTAATGAAAGAACGCGAAGGAGTTTATGAGTTGGCAAAGATGGCTGTAACAAAAAAGCACCAGGGAAAAGGCATAAGTAAATTGCTTTTACAACGATGTCTCGAGGAAGCGAAAACCCTGCATGCGCAAAAAATAACTTTATTTTCAAATCATCAGCTGCAGACTGCTTTAAAGTTATACGAGCAATATGGTTTTCGACACACCGCCGTGGAAGACTCCCCGTTTTTAACTGCAGATGTAAAGATGGAATTGTTGTTGGGTGAGCATGTATGAATTTGCATATTCAAACTAAAACCCGATAAGAATAATAACAGGAATCTAAAAAGTATTTAAACTACTCCGGCATTTGCTTTAATATCTTCCATATGAATACCGGAATGACTTTCGTCATAAACACACTTTCCATTATTTATTACAAGTATCTGCGGTGATTCATGCCGCACTTCAAAATCTTTTGCAATTTTGTTGGAGATATTCCGGTGATTAATTATATCGAGAAAATAAAAATCAATTCCATCGGGAAATTCATTTCTATCAAGCCGGTTTCTTGCAATGCTACTTACAGAGCAGCGGGAACTATGTTTGAAGATTACCTGCGGCTTATCACTTGAATTCATTTTTATCTCCTCAACCTGCTGTTCATTGAGTAACGGTATCCAACTCATTTATTTTGAAGATTTCTGGGTCAACAACTAGTGTATTATCTTTTCCGACATTGGGCAGCCCAATTTGCGTGAACTATTGCAGGATGCAAAACCGGCTATAATTGCTGCCGATAAAACCAAAACAAGAATTAATTTTTTCATAACGATATTTTAGGTTAAAACTTTATTTTGCACCCGTTTGCAAAGTTAAGCCAACTTTTTTTATGGTGCTATTCAACAAACGAATTATATTTCAATCTATTGTTAAAAACATTGTATAAATCTATATAAAGAAGTTCATGAGTATTCATTTTATAGCTATAGGCGGCAGCGTTATGCACCAGCTTGCAATTGCGCTTAAAAGAAAAGGATATGACATAACAGGTAGCGACGATGAAATTTTTGAACCTGCAGTAACAAACCTTAAAAAAGCAGGTATTTTACCACCCGAAGCGGGTTGGTTTTCTGAAAAAATCACTAAGGATATTGAAGCTGTTATATTGGGAATGCATGCTAAACAAGACAATCCTGAACTGCAAAAGGCAAGAGAATTGGGTTTAAAAATATATTCCTTTCCGGAGTATATTTACCAGGAAAGCAAGGATAAAAAGCGCATAGCAATAGGCGGAAGCCACGGCAAAACCAGCACCACTTCAATGGTGATGCATGTGCTCAAAAATGCTAAAGTTGATTTTGATTACCTAGTAGGAGCAAAATTAGATGGGTTTGAACAAAGCGTTAATATAACGAATGCGCCATTAATAGTCTGCGAAGCAGACGAGTATCCCGCAAGCGTAATAGAAAAACGTCCAAAATTTCATTTTCTATTCCCACATATTGCAGTTATTACCGGAATTGCGTGGGATCATATCAACGTATTTCCAACATTTGATTTTTATTTGGAACAGTTTACAATTTTTATAGAAAAAATTGAAAGTGGCGGGGTTTTAATTTATAACAATACTGATGAAACTCTTAAAAACCTGGTTGAGCAAAATAAGAGGACCGATATACGTTACATTCCATACATTCTGCCCACTTACTTTATAGAAAATGGAGTCACATTTGTTATGATTGAAAAAGAAAAAACAACTTTAAAAGTTTTTGGTAATCATAATCTTTTAAATTTGCAGGCGGCATATTATGTTTGCAAAGAACTTAATGTAAATGACCTTACTTTTGCAAAAGCAATAGCTGATTTTACAGGCGCTTCAAAAAGGCTTGAACTTCTAAAAGAGATTAATGGTTGCAGTATTTATAGAGATTTTGCACATGCACCCAGTAAAGTGATAGCCAGTATAAATGCTGTAAAGCAGCAATTCCCCCAAAGAAAGCTTATCGCAATTCTCGAGCTGCATACTTTTAGCAGTCTGAATGCTGATTTTATGAGCGAGTATGCAGGAACTATGGAAAATGCTGATGAAGCAATTGTTTTTTACAGTAACCACGCATTGGAATTAAAGCGCATGCCCGCTCTTGATCCACAAATTGTAATTGCAGGTTTTAATAAATCAAACCTTGCAGTAATTAATGAAAGAGAAAAGCTTGAAATGTATCTTAAAAGCAAAGATTGCATTAATACTAATTTTCTTTTTATGAGTAGCGGCAATTATGAAGGAATGGACATTTTGAAGACGGTCACTATTGATCAAAAATTAAAATAAACGGTAACTCTTATAATCCATAATTCTAAAATTTATAATTCAATATGCCTTTACAATTAAACCGGCCATTGGTTTTTATTGATCTTGAAACAACCGGAATAAATCTTTCGACAGATAGAATAGTAGAAATTGCGGTTGTAAAAGTGCATGTTGACGGAACCAAAACTATTAAGAAGAGGATAATAAATCCGCAAATTCCAATTCCTAAAAGCAGCAGCGATATACACGGAATTACAGACGAAATAGTAAAGGATGCTCCTACATTTAAACAAGTTGCTAATGAACTGAAACAATTTATTGATGATGCAGATTTGTCAGGGTATAATTCGAACCGGTTTGATATACCATTATTGATGGAAGAATTCTTAAGAGCTGGTATAACTATTGATATGACACATCGCAGAATGCTTGATGTGCAACATATTTTTCATATGATGGAAAAACGCACGCTTTCTGCCGCGTATAAATTTTATTGTGAAAAGGAGTTGCATGAAGCTCATTCCGCTGAGGCCGATGCTTCTGCAACCTTTGAAATTCTTGAAGCACAGCTTACCCGTTACGAAAAATTAGGAAATACTTTAGATACAATTCTGCAATTTACAGGTGAAGAAAAATTTGTGGATTTCAGCCGGCGGTTTATATTGAATAATGATGTGGAAGTATTTAACTTTGGAAAACACAAGGGAAGACCTGTTGCCGATGTTTTGAAGGCCGAGCCTCAATATTATGACTGGATGATGAAGGGCGATTTTTCTTTGCACACAAAACAAAAGCTTACCGAAATATTGAACCGCACCCTGTTGAAGAAATAATACCGCTTATCTTTTCGTAAAAATAATTTTAAAGAATAATTGTAAATTCAATCTTAAATACGAGCATCCTTTTTGGAAAAACTACTTATCATACCTACTTATAATGAAAGAGACAATGTAGCAGCTGTTCTCGAAGCAGTTTTTTCATTAAATCAAAACTTTCATGTTCTTGTTATTGATGATGGCTCTCCCGATGGTACTGCAAAAATTGTAAAAAAGCTTTTTGATAAATATCCAGGGATACTGTTTTTAGAAGAACGTATTGGAAAGCTCGGGCTGGGTACTGCCTATATTCATGGATTCCGTTGGGCGCTCACCAAAGGGTATCATTTTATATTTGAAATGGATTGTGACTTTTCGCACAATCCTCATGATCTTGATAAATTATATCGTGCCTGTAAAAAAGGTGACGCAGATGTGGCAGTCGGTTCAAGATATGTAAAGCAAGGAAAAGTTGAAAACTGGCCGTGGATAAGAGTAAGCTTATCAAAAGGTGCATCGGTATATACGCGGATTATTACTTTAATGCCTGTAAAGGATCCTACTGCGGGTTTTGTGTGTTACAAAAATGAAGTGCTGGAGGCCATCAATCTTGATCAAATAAGTTTTGTGGGCTATGCTTTCCAGATAGAAATGAAGTTTGCTGCATGGAAGCTTGGCTTTAAAATTAAAGAAGTACCCATAACATTTATTGATAGAAAATTCGGCATTTCTAAAATGAATAAAGGAATAGTTAAGGAAGGAATTTTTGGAGTGCTTAAGCTTAAATGGATGAGCATGTTTAAAAATTATCGCAAAAGAGTAAAAAATGTACATGACACTCCCGCTTATGAAAGCCATGAAGTGCTGATGGAAAGAAAGTAAGATTGCTTATTTAAATGCCGGATGAAATTGCTGCAAGGTCTCTCTCAAATATTCCCTATTAAGATGCGTATAAATTTCTGTAGTAGTAATGCTCTCGTGACCCAGCATTTCCTGCACTGCGCGCAAATCGGCGCCTCCTTCCACCAGGTGCGTTGCAAAGGAATGACGAAACGTATGAGGTGATATATTTTTTGTAATGCCTGCCACTTTTGCCAGGTCTTTTATTATCATAAATATCATTACGCGTGTTAGCTTCTTTCCCCTCCGGTTCAGGAAAACTATATCTTCATTGCCGGGTATAACGGGAAGGTGTACACGAATATTTTGCCTGTAAAGGTTGATATATTTTATAGCGGGTGCTCCAACCGGAACCAATCTTTCTTTGTCTCCTTTTCCTATAATGCGTATATATCCTACATCAAAATACAGGCACGACAAGCGAAGGTTTACAAGCTCACTTACCCGCAAGCCACAACTATACAGCGTTTCAACAATCGCCTTATTCCTGGTCCCCTCTGGTGTGCTTACATCAACACTTTCACTTATTTTTTCTATTTCTGCAAAACTTAAAACATCAGGCAAGTGTTTTATCAGTTTTGGAGTTTCAAGCAATACTGTTGGATCTTTTTTTGCGATTTGTTCCTGGAGGCAATATTTATAAAAATTTCTAAGGCCTGAAATTGCTCTTGATTGGGAAGAAGGCGTCATGCCTAATTCATTAACCCATTGTAAAAATTTTTCGAGATGATGTAAATCCACCTGGTCAGGATTCAATTCAGGATTACTTATTGAAAGATATTGCGTGAATTTATCAATATCATGCACGTATGCTTGCACGGAATTTTCTGATAAAGATTTTTCAAGCCGTAAATATGCCTTAAATCCTTTTTTATAAACATCCCACATTATAAATTAAAGTTTAAGCATTCAAATTCAAACGCAGTGAAGTTAGCGCAGCTAAATGTTCTGTGAAATTAAAATAAAAATATGGCTACATTTATGTTTTAAAAAAACAATCGTTTGAGCACAATTATCGGCTAATCTAATTTTCACTCTCTTCATGCAATCCATTAATCTTCGGAAACTCAAAAAAAAATTTGAGCGAAATAAAAAGTCTTTGAGAAACTTTATTACGCGAACAGAAAACAATCCCCATGAAAATCTCGAAATACTTTCCGATAAAATTGACAAAGAAGTTTGGGCACAAACGAATTGCCTTGGCTGTGCCAATTGCTGCAAAGTAATGAGCCCTACTTATACTTTCCAGGACATAAAAAGAATTGCATCTCACCTTGGTATGAGGCCTAAAGATTTTAAAGAGAAATGGCTATATCTTGATAAAAAAGAAAACGACTGGATGAATAAATCGCGGCCTTGCCAGTTCCTGGATTTAAAAACAAATATGTGTTCTATTTATGATGTTCGGCCTGCTGACTGTGCGGGATTTCCTCACTTAACAAAAAAGCCGCTTACAGATTATATGCATGTTCATAAACAAAATATTGAATATTGCCCCGCAACAATGTTGTTTGTAGAGAAGCTTAAGGCTTCTTTAAAAAGTTAGATTTTTTTAATTGGGCGAAAGACAAATCTAGTAATTCATAGTACGAAGCATTCGGCAAACTAAAATGCCACCATTCGGCATCAAGACTGACAAAACCATATTTTTCCATAACCGTTTTTAATATATTCCTATTGATTAAAATCTCTTGCGGAAGATTTGTAAAATCAGTATGAGCAGTGTCAGTAAAGTTATCGAAGCCTGTTCCCATAGGCAGCTCTTTCTTTGTTTCCAAATTTATCAGTGTCACGTCAACTGCAATTCCGCGATTGTGCCCGCTTCCTTTTGAAGGATCAGCAGCATATCGATTATCTTTTACCACTTCCCACATTTTCTCAGTAACAGAATACGGGCGGTAAGCGTCAAAAATTTTTAATGAAAAATTTTTCACGTTAAGTTCTGCGACGATTTGTTTTAATGCGTTAACTGCAGGCAGGCGCAGGTAAGTATTCTTTAGGTGAGGATATAATCTGCTATGCATAAAATTATGTATAGTTGCATATTTTAAATCAAGCTGAATAGCAGATACCTCTTTACGTAAGCTTAACATTTGTTTGTTTGAATCAATAGTAATTTCCTCATGCAAAATCTTTAGGGTTTTAACAACAACTAATCCGTACTTATTTACGACATTTGACTGCCCGCTAATAATATTTGTGGGAAGAAGAAATATACCAAACGCAATTAATGGCTGCAAACGATTTTTCATTGCATACATCATTTTTTATTTTTTTGATTATTTTTCCGTGAAACTTGAAAACCGGCTGTAAAAATAATTTTACAATTTTCAAACCCGGATAGTTAAAAACTTTACAAGAACGCATGCTACGCAGAACAAATTTAATTTTTGTTTTTTTAATTTTTACTGTAACCTTTTTCCTCGTTTGCTGTAAAAGCAAACATAAGATAGTGGAAAAAGAAATTGTAAAAAAACCGGAGGATATGGATGATCAGATCGCAGACAACATAAAATCTGTATTGCTATTTGCGAAAGAAAATAATGGCAAGATCAATGATTCTATTAAATTATCTCTCTCCAAAATAGTAGAATCATTTTATGACAAGAACGATTATCATAATATTTGGAGCAAAAAAGAAAGATGGCTGCCATTGGCTGATTCAATGCTAGATTTTATTGAAAAGTCAAAATACTATGGGCTTTACCCGGATGATTATCATTTGAAGGATCTGTCTTTATTGCGAAAAAAATTAATTGAGGATACGCTGGCAAAAACGGATGCGGTAGTGTGGACAAAGATCGACCTGTTGCTAAGTGATGCATTTATGAAAACATTGAAGCATCTTAAAGAAGGAAGGATAATTCCTGACAGTGTCTCAATAACTTCCAAACCAAAATATATCGACTCTTTTTTTGTTGCTAACTTAAAAGAAGCGCATAAACAAAATTCAATTAGTGATTTGTTTAACGCGGCTGAACCACTTAATAATAATTATCAATCTATCAGAAACCTGTTGAAAAATTTTGTGGATAGTATGGACAACACTGCTTATTTATACGTGGACTATCCGCAAAAAGATTCTCTCAATTTTATTGAAGACCTGCAGAAAAGATTAATGCAATCCGGAGTTGAAAAAGAACATACATTGCTTCCGGATTCTGTGTTACTTAGTAATGAAATAAAAAAATATCAGCAGGCACATCATCTTAAAAAAGATGGAAAAATAAGTACAAGGTTTATTAATGCTCTTAATAGTAATGATGTTGAAAAATTTCAGCGAATTGCGATTACGCTTGACCGGTATAAATTACTGCCAGACACACTTCCCACAACTTATATATGGGTAAACATGCCGGGCTACTATTTAAAAGTCTGGGACCATGATACTGTTGTTTTTGAATCAAAGGTGATTGTAGGCAAACCTACCACTCCTACACCCGTACTTGCTTCACAAATTTCAGATATGGTAACCTACCCTCAATGGACCATTCCTGAAAGCATTATCAAGAAAGATATTTTGCCGGCGTTAAAAAAAGATCCCGGTTATCTTGCAAGAAAGGGATACAATCTTATAGACTCCAAAGGCCAGGTAGTAGATCCTTTCAGCATCAAATGGTCTAAATATAAAACGGGTATTCCGTGGAAAGTTATGCAGGGTAGCGGAGATGACAATGCGCTGGGAATCTTTAAATTTAATTTTAATAATCCGTACAGTGTGTATTTGCACGACACAAATGAACGTTATCTTTTTAGCAATTCTGCACGGGCTTTAAGCCACGGTTGTGTACGCGTGCAGAACTGGGAAGCCCTTGCTTACTTTATAGCACGTAACGATAGCATTAATCAAACACCGGCTCATCAATTGTCTTATAATATAGATTCTATAAAAACCTGGATTAATAATAAAGACAGGAAGAGAATTATTGTGAAAACCAGGCTGCCGCTTTTTATTGAATACTTTACTTGCGAGGTTAAAAAAAATAAACTGTTTTTTTACGACGATATTTATAACGATGACAGAATGCTGGCGGTAAAATACTTTGCAAATAATTAGTTGAAAAAGGTGTTTATAGCTTAAACAATATGCATGGTAAAATCATCCTTTCAATATCTGCGTAAGGTTAAACCGCTATATCTTCTCATATTGCTTATATGTGTCGTATTTGTAAACGCACACGCCCAAACCAAAATTCATCATTCACATAAAAGTTCTGCAGACCGTTCAGTATCTAAAAAGAACATAATTAAATACGGAACGGCCAGTTTTTATGCAAAAAAATTTAATGGCCGCCAGACCGCCAACGGAGAAATTTACAGTTCAGAAAAGTTTACGGCAGCCTGTAATGTTTTGCCATTAAATACTTTTATAAAAGTTACCAATCTTCGAAACAATAGAACCGTTATTGTGAAAGTAAATGATCGCTTGCATCCTAAAAACAAACGGTTGGTAGACTTGTCAAGAGTTGCTGCGCAGGAATTAAGATATATTTCAAGAGGTTTAACACGCGTTAAAATTGAAGTAATTGAAAATTTCCAGATTGGCAACAATTGAAACCATTTCCCGCCGTTCCCCAAAATATTTTACTTTACGAGGTTAAATAATTGTCAACATCAGGTTGATAAATGGAAACCTGTTGATTAATTAATTTTCTGCTTTGAATGTAACCCTCTATTTTTGTTAGTAAGCAAACTAACACGAGTTATGAAAAAATTAATCTTCCTGTTTATTGCAATCAGCAGTTTTACTATTTCCTTCGCACAGCAAAGCTATATAAAACCACAGGCCATCGGCTTCAGCTTTTTTTTGAATGATTTTAAAACGGCGACAGATATAAGAACGAATGGACTCGTTAGTGTGCTAACGGCCAAAAATTTTTTTAATATAAACAGGATGAATCCCGGATTGGCAGTTGATTATCTTTCCGGGCTGAGCAAGCACGTAGATTTTATTGCGACACTTGGGGGTTCCTATGTTGATTACCCTATTGAAAATCAACCTTCGGTTAACAATAATAGTTTTTTACTGGAATCAACAGCAGCCCTTAATCTTAAGTTATTAAGTGACAGGTACTGGGTAGTTCCCTTTGCAGATTTGGGTGTAGGAGCGAGTTTATACAAAAAATTTGCAAGTGCATTTTTACCTGTTGGTGTCGGTTTACAAGTCAATTTTTTTAATAACGCCTACATCCTTTTGAATTCTCAATATAGAATACCTGTTACAGAAAATGCGAGCTATCATTTTTATCACAGCATTGGCATTGTCGGTAATATAAAAGAAAAAAAAGAAGTTGCTCCAAAAGTTGTTGAAGTTCCTGTAGTCACAGATCGTGATGGTGATGGAATAGTAGACAGTTTAGATGCATGCCCAGACCAGGCCGGTACTGCAGCATTGCAAGGTTGCCCTGACCGTGATGGAGATGGGATTGCAGACAAAGATGATAAGTGTCCTGATGTTGCAGGGCTGGCAAAATATCAAGGATGCCCAATACCTGATACCGATAAGGATGGCATAAACGATGAAGAAGATAAATGCCCTGATGTACCGGGAGTTGCCCGCTACCAGGGATGCCCTATACCTGATACCGATAAAGATGGCGTAAACGACGAAGAAGATAAATGTCCAAACGAAGCAGGCCCGGCCTCGAACTTTGGATGTCCTGTAATAGATGTGGTAGTTGTAGAGAAAGTAACTAAAGCCGCACATAATATTTTCTTTGCAACAGGAAGCGCTAAGTTGCTGGCAAAATCATACAAATCATTAAAAGAAGTAGCCCAGATATTAAAAGATAATCCAAGCTATAAGATAGATGTAGATGGCTATACAGATATTACCGGTAATGCAGATAAGAACCAGGTATTATCAGAAAGCAGGGCCAATTCAGTGAAGCAATATCTTATGGGTAATGGAGTAGATGAGAGCAGGATAACAGCGACAGGCCATGGAATAAATGACCCGGTAGCCGATAATAAAACAGCAGCGGGAAGAGCCAAGAACAGGAGAGTAGAAATGAAGCTGAGGAATTATTAAGACGTTATAAAGTAAAATGAAACCCCCGTAAAAATTTTACGGGGGTTTTTTATATTAATCTGAATTGCTAACGGTTAGGCTTAAGTGCTTTTAAAATCTATATTGCCGCTCTCAGCTTTACTAACTTAATAAGAAGATCTTCCAGCAAATCAAGCCGAAGCATATTTGCTCCGTCACTTTTTGCAACAGATGGATTCGGATGTGTTTCAATAAACAATCCGTCGGCACCGGTTGCAACAGCCGCTTTGGCAATCGTTTCAATCATTTGAGGATTGCCGCCAGTTACTCCGCTGCTTTGATTGGGTTGCTGCAAACTGTGCGTGCAATCCATAATTACAGGTACGCCGATATTTTTCATTATCGGAATGTTTCTATAATCTACTACAAGGTCTTTATAACCAAAAGTGTTTCCTCTTTCGGTAAGCATTACTTTTTCATTTCCGGCCTTTTGAATTTTCTCTACAGCAAATTTCATCGATTCGCCATTGACGAATTGTCCCTTCTTTACGTTTACTATTTTGCCTGTGTCTGCTGCGGCTACAAGAAGATCTGTTTGCCGGCATAAAAAAGCGGGAATTTGTAAAACATCCACATAGTTAGCAGCAAGGGCAGCCTCTTCATGTGCATGAATATCTGAAGTGGTTGGCAATGAAAATTTTTCTCCTGTTTTTTTTAATATCTCCAGAGCGGCTTTGTCACCGACTCCCGTAAAAGAATCTGCGCTGGTTCGGTTAGCTTTCCTATAAGAGGCCTTAAATATATAGGGAATACCAAGTTTTTTACAAATGATTGAAATTTTTTCAGCAACTTCCATCACTAACTCTTCACTCTCTACAACGCAGGGGCCTGCTATTAGAAAGAAATTTTTTTCGTCGTATGATTGATTAGCGAAGAGATCTTTTAAAAAAGTCTGCATGTAATTTTTTGAATTCAAAGTTATTTTAA
>JBEPVC010000003.1:0-23967 GCA_041691235.1 Chitinophagaceae bacterium | reverse complement strand
ATGCAATGGGCAAAGGAAGAGATAAAAAAATTGAAGAAATTCTTCTTGAAATTTTGCCTGAGGCTTTTGCTGTGGTAAAAGAAACTGCCCGCCGATTTAAAGAAAATAGTGAATTAATATCTACAGCTACGGAACTTGATAAAACGCTCAGCATAACAAAAAAATATATTAGCATAGAGGGAGATAAGGCCAGTTACAAAAATAGCTGGGTTGCTGGTGGTAGCGAGATAACCTGGAACATGCTACATTATGATGTGCAGCTTATTGGTGGTATTGTTCTCCATGAAGGTAAAATTGCGGAGATGGCTACCGGTGAAGGTAAAACGCTGGTGTCAACACTACCTGCATATCTAAATGCACTTGCCGGAGAGGGTGTGCATATTGTAACAGTAAATGATTACCTGGCCCGTCGCGATAGTGAGTGGAACGGAACTTTGTTTGAATGGCTTGGCCTCACGGTAGATTGTATTGATAAATATGAGCCTAACAGCGACGCACGTCGTAAAGCTTACAACAGCGATATTATTTATGGTACCAATAACGAATTCGGGTTTGATTACCTGCGGGATAATATGGTGCATTCTCCTGATGAAATGGTGCAACGAAAGCATCACTTTGCAATGGTAGATGAAGTAGATAGTGTATTAATTGATGATGCAAGAACGCCGCTGATAATTTCAGGTCCTGTGCCACGCGGAGATCAACAGGAGTTTGACCAAATGAAACCGCGTGTGGAAAGAATTGTAGAAGCGCAAAAAAAAGTTACGAGTAGTTTTTTAATTGAAGCAAAGAAAAAAATAACTGATGGCAACGATGATCCAAAAGATGGTGGCCTCGCTTTGTTTCGCGCCCATCGCGGACTTCCAAAGAATGGTGCTCTTATAAAATATTTAAGCGAGCCGGGTATGAGAGTAAAGCTTCAGAAAACTGAAAATTATTATCTCTCCGATCAGCAAAAAAATATGCCTAAGGTTGATGAAGAACTTTATTTTCATATTGATGAAAAAAATAACCAGGTAGAACTGACCGATAAAGGAATTGCATTGATTACAAAGTCGGGTGAAGATCCTGAATTTTTTATTTTACCAGATATAGGCGTGAAGCTTTCTGAAATTGATAAAAGTGATTTAACAGCCGATGAAAAGTTGCATCAAAAGGAAGCGTTATTAAATGAGTATTCTATTAAGGCAGATAGAATTCATACAGTTCAGCAATTATTAAAGGCATATACGCTGTTTGAAAACGATATTGAATACGTTGTAATTGAAGGGCAGGTAAAAATTGTAGATGAACAAACGGGTCGTATAATGGAAGGCCGCCGCTATTCTGATGGGTTGCACCAGGCTATTGAAGCAAAGGAAAATGTGAAGATTGAAAGCGCCACTCAAACATACGCCACCATTACATTGCAAAATTATTTCAGGATGTATCACAAGCTCGCCGGTATGACGGGTACTGCAGAAACCGAAGCTGCAGAATTCTGGGATATTTATAAATTGGATGTTGTTTCTATTCCTACTAACGTGCTGGTTATACGAAATGATACACAGGATTTAGTTTACAAAACAAAGCGCGAAAAATTAAAAGCAGTAATTGAAGAAGTAGAGAAAATGCGTTCAGAGGGAAGACCTATCCTGGTTGGTACAACATCAGTAGAGGTAAGTGAATTATTAAGCAGGATGATGAAGCAGAAAGGCGTTCCGCACAATGTGCTTAATGCAAAACAACATGCTAAAGAGGCGCAGGTGGTTGCAGAAGCGGGGCTTACCGGCGCTGTTACTATTGCAACAAATATGGCTGGTCGTGGTACAGATATTAAACTTGGAACTGGTGTAAAAGAAGCAGGCGGATTGGCTATACTGGGTACTGAAAGACATGAAAGCCGCCGCGTTGACAGACAGCTTCGCGGCCGCTCAGGAAGACAAGGTGATCCGGGAACTTCACAATTTTTTGTTTCGCTCGAAGATGATTTAATGCGCATGTTTGGTAGCGAAAGAATTGCTTCTCTCATGGATCGAATGGGATACAAAGAAGGTGAAGTAATACAGCACAGCATGATTTCAAAAAGTATTGAGCGTGCGCAAAAAAAGGTAGAAGAAAATAATTTCGGTATAAGAAAAAGATTGCTGGAATATGATGATGTGATGAACAAGCAACGCACCGTAATTTATGGAAGGCGTAATCACGCGCTTTTTGGCGAAAGGCTTGCGCTTGATTTGGATAATGCTTTTTATTCTGTTGCCGAAGGACTTATTATTTCTTTTAAGGAAATAAATGATTACGAAGAATTCAAGCTTGCCGTAATTATGAATTTTGGTATTGATACAACTATTACTGCCGGGGAACTTGATAAAGATGATTTGCATTCACTTTCAAACAGGTTATATCATGAAGCAAAAGACCATTACAACCAGAAGAACCGTGCAATGAATGAGCAAACCCTTCCGGTAATAAAAAATATTCGTAAAGAACAAGGCTCGCATATTGAAAATGTTGCTGTTCCTTTTACTGACGGTAAGAAAGCAATGCAGGCAGTTGCAAATCTGGATAAAACAATTGAAAGCAATGGCGCAGAGCTCTCCAATGCATTAGAAAGAAATATTACCCTCGCTTTAATAGATGATGCATGGAAAGAACATCTGCGTGCAATGGACGACTTAAGGCATAGTGTGCAAACTGCAGGCTATGAGCAAAAGGATCCGTTGGTAATTTATAAGATTGAAGCGTTCAATGCATTTAAGCAAATGGATGACGAAGTAAACAAAGACATTGTAAGTTTTCTTTGTCATTGCAGCATTCCGGTAGAACAAAACCAAAGCAACACGATTCATGAAGAAAGAAAAAGAAAAACTGACATGAGCAAAATGCGCCAGCGTAAAGAAGAGTTTGCGGGTGCGGGTGCAGGCGGGCCCGAATATCTTTCGCAGGAAAATGATTATATAGATCCTTCAGAAAATATAAAACAAGAGCCAATTAAAGTGGGGCCCAAAATTGGCCGCAACGATCCTTGCCCATGCGGTAGTGGAAAAAAATACAAGCAATGTCACGGTAAAGAATCATAAAAATTTTTCTTGTCAAAAAACTTAGGGTAATTTTTTTTTAATGCATTAGTTTTGTTATAGTTCATATTCTTAACCAAACCTAACAGCATGAGAAAACTTATATGCCTGCTTGCTTTTTTTTGTTGCATCAGTACCGCTATTGCACAAAATAAAACCATAACAGGAAAAGTTACAGATAGCAAATCCCGATTGCCCGTAGTTAATGCAACTATTAAAACAAAGGGGTATGATAATTTAACTATTACAGATCAGGATGGAAATTTTACTCTTACAATAAACGGGAAAGCTAAAGTATTAGAAGTTTCATCTGTTGGTTTCACTACGCAGGAAGTTCCTATTAGTGATGGCATTATAAATGTAAACCTTGAACAGGCCGACAAAAGCCTTACAGAAGTTGTAGTTATTGGCTATGGAACAAATACAAAACGCGACATTACCGGATCAGTTTCCAAAGTAAGTGCAAAAGAAATTAACAACACGCCGGCAACCAGCTTTGAAAGCGCCATACAGGGAAGGGCCGCTGGTGTTCAGGTAAGCCAGCAAAATGGCAAACTGGGACAGGGCATTAATATACGAATAAGAGGATCAGCATCTATTTCTGCAGGCAACGAGCCATTGTATGTAATTGACGGAGTGCCGGTAATTACATCTGATTTATCCGGTAACGGAGCACCTACTGATCCTCTTGCAGATTTAAATATGAATGATATAGAATCTATTGATATTTTAAAAGATGCATCTGCTTCAGCGATCTATGGCTCGCGGGCTTCTAACGGCGTAGTTTTGATTACAACAAAAAAAGGAAAAGCAGGAACATCAAAAATAGATTTGGGATACTATACCGGTCTTCAGGACCCAACCGGCAGAAGAAAATTTATGAATGCCCAACAATATCTTGATCTGATGTTTGCTGCAGGGGTTGGCGGCGCTAAACAGGATTTCATAAACGGAGACAGTGGTTATGGTACATTAGAAGAAGCCCTCGACGATTATAAGAGTATTGTTGAAGGCCGCATGACGAGATATTCGGCAGATAATGATGACTGGAAAACCGCAAAAATAAATACCGATTGGCAGGATCAGGTTTTCAAGCGTGCGCCGATTTCGCAATATGATCTTAATTTTTCCGGCGGTACTGATAAAACGAAATATTATGCTTCGGGTGAATATCTTGATCAAACGGGAATACTTATTAAAAACGGCTATAAACGATACAATGCAAGATTAAACCTTGAACAAAGCGTAAAAGACTGGCTTTCTATTGGCGTGAATATGAGTTTTGCCCGTTCGGAAAACAAACGGGTAGCAAACGATGACCAGTTTTCAAGTCCATTACAGATCGTAGCACTTTCTCCTATTACTCCGGTGATAGATCCCAGAACAGGACTGATCAGTGGCGCATTGGATACTATTACGGGAAATCCAAACACCAGGTATCCGCTTTATTATAATCCATTACTAAGCGCAGACAATGCTTATTATCACACAATGGTTAACCGGACGATTGGAAATGTATATGGTAATTTGAACATAGCTAAAGGATTAACTTTTCGCACAGAATTTGGAATGGATCAATTAAACCAGACAGAGGAAGCTTATCGTGGCAGGTTAACTGTCCGCGATGAGGGAGTTCCAAACGGTTATGGTTATTATCTTACAACCCAGGTATTGACTATTAATACCAACAATTATTTTCATTATAGCACCAGCTTTAATGATGTTCATGACGTAGACCTTACAGGAGGTATGAGTTATGAGAAGGGAACTACCGTCGGCTCAGATGCTACTGCACAGGATTTTCCAAGTGATGCCTATAAAAAATTATCCAGCGCTGCAACCAAAGTCGATGCAACCTCATACTCTACTGAAAATACCCTGCTATCTTATTTTTTAAGAGCTAATTACAAATTCAATGATAAATACCTCGTATCCTTAAATGGTCGGGTTGATGGGTCTTCAAGATTTGGAGCTAATAATAGATATGGATTTTTTCCTGCAGCTTCAGTTGGATGGATATTGACAAAAGAATCCTTTCTGGAAAATGTAAAATGGCTAAATTTTTTGAAATTAAAAGCAAGCTATGGTTTAACAGGAAATCAATCAATACCTGATTTTGCTGCAAGAGGGCTTTATGCCGGAGATGGCGCGTATGGCGGAATAGCCGGCCAGCGGCCTTCACAATTAGCCAATCCTGATTTAAAATGGGAAAGTACAAGAGCAACGGATGTAGGCCTTGAAGCCAATATATTTGGCAGCAGAATAAATATTGAGTTGGATGTTTATCAGAGATTAACTTCAGATTTGTTACTGGATCGGGAGGTACCAGGAACTTCAGGTTTTGCAACTAAATTTGAAAACATAGGCAAGCTTTATAACAAGGGACTTGAAATTACTATAAACACCGTCAACATTTCATCAAAAAATTTCAAATGGACATCCAACCTGAATTTTAGTTCAAATAAAAATAAAGTAACAGATTTGGGAGGACAGGTATTAGGTAAGTATCAAAGTAAAGCAATAGAAGGCCAGCCTTTGGGGGTCTTTTTTGCGAGGGAGTTTGCAGGTGCAGATCCGCAAAACGGGGATGCATTATATTATAAAAACACACCTAAAGCCGGCGGCGGAATGGACCGGACAACAACCAATGATTACAACGCAGCTACGGATGTAGTTATCGGGAATCCAAATCCCAAATTTATATATGGTTTTAGCAACACTATTACTTATAAAGGAATAGACCTTGATGTTTTACTGCAAGGTGTATCTGGTAACCAAATCTATAATGGAGGCGGACAGTATATGTCTTCCAGTGGCAGTAACGGATATGATAACCAAACAACGGATCAATTGAGCTACTGGAAAAAACCGGGCGATATTACCAATGTACCTGAACCCCGGTTATTTTATCCCAATGGTACCGATCCATCCAGCCGTTACGTATCCAATGGTTCTTATTTAAGAGTCAAATCTGTTTCCTTAGGTTACAGTCTTCCTGCTTCTTTAATTAAAAAGGCCAAACTGGATAGGGTGCGCATCTATGTAAGGGCGCAAAATTTATTTACTATAACAAAATATAAAGGATGGGATCCTGAAGTAAGTGAAGATGATTATACAGATAATATAAACCAGGGAGTGGATTTTTATTCTGCCCCACAAATTAAAACGATTGTTTTTGGGTTTAACATTGGGTTGTAACCCCTAATTATAAATATAATATGACAATGAAAAATATTATTGAAAATATATTACTGTATTCAACTGCTCTTTTTGTTCTTGGCTGTAACAAAAAATTAGATACTACTCCAACATCAAGCATTGATGCAGGGAGTGCTTTAACGACAAGCGTGGATGTAAAACTTGCGCTGGTTGGCGCTTATAAAGATTTTGGTACTGCTGATTTTTTTGGAGGAATAATATTTTTGGAAGGCGACCTGATGGCTTATGGAAGTGAATTAGACTGGTCCGGAACTTACCAGGAATTAACCCAAATTAATAATAAAACTATTCCAGTTGATAATGGTTTTGTATCGAGTAACTGGCTGGATGGCTATACAGCTATTAATGATGTAAACAATGTTTTGAGCGCCATAGATGTTGTTGACGCCTCTGAAAAAGATAAAGTAGACGGAGAAGCCAAATTTATAAGAGGCGCATCCTATTTTGAACTGGTGAAAAAATTTGGCAGAAGCTGGAATGATGGAGACCCAACAGCAAACGCCGGGGTACCGATCGTTTTAACACCTACTCACTCAATAACTGAAGAGAGTAAAGTAAAAAGAAATACCGTTGCGGAAGTTTATACTCAGGTTATTAATGACCTTACCGAAGCAGAAGCAAAACTTCCCCAGGATAATGGATTTTTTGCAAATCAATCTGCCGCTTCGGCAATGCTGGCACGCGTTTATTTGCAAAAGGGCGATTATACTAACGCTGCTATTGAAGCGAATAATGCTATAAAAACAACCGCTGCACAACTAGCGCCTACTTACGGTGAAGCTTTCGGTGTAACATCAGACGAAGATATTTTTTCCATCCAGGTAACTGCATCTTCCGGTACACAGGGCTTCAATGAATTTTATTCAGAAGATCAAAGAGGAGAAATTCAAATTACAGATGATCATCTGGCTTTGTATGAAGCTGATGATGACCGGTTAAATTTATTCAACAGTGATGGCTATACTTTGAAATTTGAAGAGGTTTATGGAAATGTTCATACAATACGGCTGGCAGAAATGTATTTGATAAGAGCCGAAGCCAATTTCAGATCAGGGACTCATGTAGGCGATGAACCTGTAAATGACATTAATGTAATAAGAAACAGGGTTAACCTTTCATCATACGATGCTGCCGACTTAACACTTGATAAAATATTACTGGAGCGTAGGCTTGAACTAGCATTTGAGGGATTCGCCTTAGACGACTTAAAAAGACTGGAGGGTAGCGTTGCTAACTTTGATTGGGACTCTCCAAAATTGATTTTCCCCATACCAAAACGGGAAATAAATACTAATCCAAATCTTACACAAAATGAAGGGTATTAAGTGAGTTCGTATTCATACCGAATCAGTATAAGTAAACTATTTATTTTTTAACGGGAAAATTGAATATTGCAAAATATATTGATCATACTTTACTAAAGCCTACAGCAACATGGCCGGAGATAAAAAAAATTTGTGAAGAAGCCATTGAGTATCATTTTGCAGCAATATGTGTCCCTCCGTTATTTGTAAAAAAAGCGAAAGAAATTTTAGAAAAATCAAAAGTAAAAGTTACAACTGTTATAGGTTTTCCTTTTGGCTACGAAGCCATAGAAGCAAAAGTTGCAGAGATTGTTTTAGCAATTGTTGATGGCGCAGACGAGCTAGATATGGTTGTAAACATTTCAGCGATAAAAAATAATGACTGGAATTTTATTGCCAGTGAAATCAACACAATAATACCAATTGTAAAAAATAAAAATAAAATTCTAAAAGTTATTATTGAAAGCGGGGTTTTAACTGATGAGGAGATTATTAAATGTTGCAATATTTATGGTGCTGCCGGTGTAGATTATGTTAAAACATCTACAGGTTATGCAGAAAAAGGCGCTTCAGTTTATGCAGTAAAATTAATAAGAGCACATCTTAGTGATGCAGTAAAAATTAAAGCCAGCGGCGGAATTAAAACTTATGTATTTGCAAAAGAACTTATAGATGCCGGAGCTGATAGGTTAGGTTGCAGCAGCAGTATTCAAATTGTAAGGGAAAGCATGGAATAATTTATTTTTAAATTTATTATACCTTACAACCACGTTTATCAAATTTTAATCTGTATAAATAGAATAAGGATATTTTTTATCAATGCTATTCTTGAATTATGAAAAAACTTTTTTGCCTTGTGTTTTTACTTATTAGCATGCACTCATTTGCACAATCAGCAGATAGTACAAACCAAAATAAGGTGATTATACACAAAGACTTTCGTCTTGATATGTTGGCTAACAGGGAATCAGATCTCAATACTGCCATCTTGAAAGAGCAGGCAAGAATCGGGAAGGGCTACCGGTTAATGATACTTAATACCAATGATCGCGAATATGCGATGAAAATAAGAGGCGAGCTTCTTCAAAAATATCCTGAACAGAAAACATATATGTGGTATGCCGATCCGTATATAAAAATAAAATTTGGGAATTTTAAAACGAAGCAAGAAGCTGATGAGTATAAAAACCAGATAAGCAAGCTGCTTAACGGAGCTTCCATTTATTATCTCTCAGAAAATATTGAGGTGAAACCTGATAAGGATTTCGATCCGGATAATCCCAATTAGTATCAATAAATATTTGGTATTTTTAAAAAGAGTTTCGTTATTGAAACTCTTTTTATTTTTGAATAACGCCATTTAAGATAAAATTTAGGAATGCTAAAAGAAAAAATTAAAGAACTCGCTTCGAAATACGCCGCCGAATTTATAAACGTTCGTCATCATTTGCATGCACATCCTGAATTAAGCTTTCATGAATTTGAAACTTCAAAATATATACAGCAAAAATTACAGGAATGGAATATTGAATACCAGGTAATGGCAACTACAGGTGTTGTTGGAATTATAAAAGGAAAAAAATCGGGTAGTAAAATTATTGCACTGCGCGGCGATATGGATGCATTGCCTATTACCGAAAAAAATGAAATAGAGTATCGTTCCAAAAATGAAGGAGTAATGCATGCTTGCGGTCACGATGTGCATACAACCTGCCTGCTTGGCGCTGCAAAAATTTTAAATGAATTAAAAGAAGAATGGAGTGGAGCTGTTAAGCTGATATTTCAGCCAGGGGAAGAAAGGAACCCGGGCGGAGCAAGTCTTTTGATAAAAGAGGGTGTATTGGAAAATCCTAAACCCGATGCAATTTTTGCCTTGCATGTAAACCCGGGGTTAGCCGTGGGCAAATTAAGTTTTCGTGGCGGAATGGTTATGGCTAGTGCTGATGAAATTTATATAACGGTGAAGGGTAGGGGTGGCCATGCAGCGGCGCCACATCTCACAGCAGATACAATTCTTGTGGCCTCTCAATTAGTCGTAAATCTTCAGCAGGTCATAAGCCGGATGAATGATCCTTTCAATCCCTCGGTTTTATCCATCTCATCAATACAAGGTGGCAACACAACTAACGTAATTCCTTCGGAAGTAAAGTTAATTGGTACGTTCAGGGCAATGAATGAAGAATGGAGATTCAAAGCACACGAACTTATCAGGAAAATTTCCCTGAGCACTGCAGAAATGGGCGGCGCTGAAATTGATCTGCATATTGATGTTGGCTATCCGTTTGTGACGAATAATATACAGCTAACGGAAATGGCTAAGCGCAAAGCAGCAGAATTTACCGGCGGCGAAAATGTTGAAGAAACAGAAATGCGAATGGGCGCAGAGGATTTTGCTTTTTATTCGCATTTGGTGCCTGCGTGTTTTTTTAGATTGGGTGTTGGCAACAAAGAAAAAAATATTGTATCAGGCGTTCACACACCTACATTTAATATTGATGAAAATGCTATTGAAAACGGGATAGGTATTATGGCCTGGCTTGCAGCATCGGAGTCAACTACATAAGTCAAACTTAGTATCTTTACACTTGAAAAATAATGGTGGCCTGCATAAGGCCACAGGTTTTAATACACACTATGCATAAAAATCTTCGAAAGCAGGAAGCACTGGATTATCACTCGAAAGGAAGGCCTGGAAAGATAGAAGTAATTCCAACGAAGGCTACGAAAACACAAAGAGATCTTTCGCTTGCATATTCTCCAGGCGTTGCCGTTCCATGCCTTGAAATTCACGAGAGTCCTGAAAAAGTTTACCAGTACACTGCCAAAGGGAACCTGGTGGGTGTTATAAGCAACGGCACAGCGGTTTTGGGTTTGGGAGATATAGGCCCTGCTGCAGGAAAGCCGGTGATGGAAGGCAAGGGAGTTCTATTTAAGATTTTTGCTGACATTGATGTTTTTGATATCGAGATAAATGAAAAAGATCCGGAAAAATTTGTAGAAATAGTTGCGGCCTTGGAACCAACTTTCGGTGGAATTAACCTGGAAGATATTAAAGCTCCTGAATGTTTTTATATTGAAAGGGAATTAAAAAAAAGATTACAAATTCCCGTGATGCACGATGATCAGCATGGTACAGCAATCATAAGTTCTGCCGCATTGCTAAATGCATTAGAGATACAAAGAAAAAAAATAGACCGTGTGAAATTTGTAGTGAATGGAGCAGGCGCAGCAGCAATGGCTTGCGTGCAGCTTTATGAAGCATTAGGCGCTAAAGCATCAAATTTCTTTTTGTTCGACAGGAAAGGGATTATTCATGCAGAACGCGAAAATCTCGATGAAACTAAAAAAAGATTTGCGACAACAAAAAATACAAATCTTACACTTGCTGAAGCTATGAAGGATGCGGACGTTTTTATTGGGCTTAGTGTTGGAAACGTAATTTCTCCGGAAATGATAAAAAGCATGGCAAAAAATCCTATTGTTTTTGCAATGGCTAATCCTGATCCTGAGATCTCTTATGATAAGGCTGTTTCAGTAAGAAAAGATATTATCATGGCCACCGGCAGAAGCGATTTCCCCAACCAGGTAAACAACGTTTTGGGATTTCCTTACATTTTTCGTGGAGCCCTTGACGTTAGAGCCACTCAAATAAATGAAGCTATGAAATTGGCGGCCGTAAAGGCTTTGGCAGAGCTGGCCAAATCACCTGTTCCGGATATTGTTACGATGGCATATAATGAGAAGAGTATTGTTTTTAGTGCAAATTATATTATTCCAAAGCCGCTTGACAATCGTTTACTCTCCACCGTTGCACCTGCTGTTGCAAAAGCTGCAATGGATAGTGGCGTTGCAAGGGAGCCAATTTTGGATTGGCATGCTTATACCAATAAATTAAATGAGCGGTTAGGAATAGACAACCAGTTGCTGAGAGTGATTGGAAACAAAGCCCGGAAAAATCCAAAGCGTGTAGTGTTTGCTGAAGCAGAAAATCAAAAGATATTAAAAACGGCCCAGCTTATACAGGATGAAGGTTGCGCTTACCCCATACTGTTAGGAGATCCAAAAAAGATACATAAGATTGCAGCGGAAAATGGTATTGACCTTGAAGGCATGCCAATAATTGATCCTAAAAGTGACGAAGCTGAAGAAAGAAGAATACGTTATGGAGATTTATTTTTTGAAAAAAGAAAGCGTAAAGGATTCAACTATTATGAATCAAAAAAAATCATGCGGGATCGCTTGTATTTTGGATGTATGATGGTGGAAACAGGAGAAGCGGACGCGATGATTTCCGGGCTTTCAAAAAATTATCCTGATACTATCAGGCCGGCATTGCAGATTATTGGCTTGGAAGAAGGCTCAAAAAAAGTAGCAGGCATGTATATAATGATGACCAAAAAGGGGCCATTATTTCTTGCTGATACAACGGTAAATTTTAATCCTACGGCTGAAGAACTTGCAGATATCACGCTAATGGTTGCCAAAGAAGTAAAAAACTTTGGCATTACGCCATGCATTGCAATGTTGAGCTATTCCAATTTTGGCAGCAGTAGCTCGCCGGAAGCGAAACTGGTGGCTCAAGCCAGGGAAATAGTGAAGCAAAAGGATCCCACACTTACAGTTGATGGAGAGTTGCAGGCAAATGTTGCGTTTAATAAAGAAACGCTTAGAGACAATTATCCATTTAGCGAACTTGTAAATAAAGATGTAAACGTTCTTATTTTCCCTAATCTTGCGGCGGGTAACGTTGCTTACAATCTTTTGCAGGAAGTTGGCGGAGCAGATGCTATAGGCCCAATATTATTAGGTCTTAGTAAACCTGTTCATATTCTTCAGCTCGGCAGCCAGGTGAGAAGTATATATAATATGGTTTTGATTGCGGTAATAGATGCACAAATAAAATGCAGCAATAAAAAAGTAAAAGAAGAATTGCCTGTGCGAAGATGGAGAAAAAATAAAAAAATTATTTCTGAAGTATAATGTTCAATGATAAAATTTTCGTTTACCGAGATGAGATTCCTGCTTCTAAAAATAAATAGGTATTAATGAAAGTATTCGCTTCTATAGGTAGTTATATTTTGATGATAAAGGGAATGTTTACCAAGCCTGAAAATTTCAAAATGTACTGGAAAGAATTAATGCACCAGTCAGCAGAAATAGGGATGGGTTCATTGGGTATTGTCGCAGTTATTTCCGTTTTTATGGGAGCTGTAAGCGCTGTTCAAACTGCCTACCAGCTTACTAACCCGCTTCTTCCTAAAGAAACAATTGCATACATAGTGCGCGATACCGTTATCCTGGAATTTGCTCCGACACTGGTTTGCATAGTGCTGGCCGGTGTTATAGGAAGTAAGATTGCCGGAGAGCTTGGTAACATGAGGGTGAGTGAGCAAATCGATGCACTTAAAATTATGGGCATTAATACGAAATCTTACCTGGTTGCTCCTAAAATTTTGGGAGCTTTAATTACAATTCCGTTGTTGGTTGTACTTGCTATGGTATTAGGTATTTATGGTGGAAGATTGGCTGGAGATCTTGGAGGCATTCTTTCTGCAGATACTTACGACAAAGGACTTGTTCAAAATTTCGTACCGAAAAACGTGTGGTTCGCGCTTTCAAAGGCATATACATTTGCGTTTATAATAAGTAGCGTTTCTTCTTTTTATGGATATAATGTAAAGGGGGGCGCCCTTGAAATAGGCCGTGCCAGTACTTCGGCGGTGATTACCAGCTGCATACTTATTTTATTTGCTGATTATATTCTTGCATTCTTTTTACTATGATGTTTCACAAAAGAATTATTACAACCGGCATGAATCAAAAAAAGTAGAGATAATTTTGATTACATTTAATTACAACATCCCGCTGTTATGATAGAAATAAGAAATGTAAGTAAAAGCTTTGGCGATAAGGAAATACTTAAAGATGTAAGTGCAGTAATGGAGACGGGTAAAACCAATCTCATTATTGGCACCAGCGGAAGCGGTAAAACAGTTTTGCAAAAATGTATGGTAGGGCTTTTTGAGGTAGATAGGGGAGATATGATTTTTGACGGAAAAGATTTAACGACCATGCCAGAGGAAGAACGTAAACTATTGCGGCAGCAAATAGGAATGCTTTTTCAGGGTTCCGCTCTTTTTGACAGTATGACCGTTGAGCGTAACGTAAAATTTCCCCTTGATATGTTTACGAATTGGAATCATGCAAAAAAAATGGAACGGGTGAATGATGTTCTGGAACGGGTGAACTTAAAAGACACTAATAAAAAATTTCCTTCTGAAATAAGTGGAGGCATGAAAAAAAGAGTTGGAATTGCGAGAGCAATTGTTTTAAAGCCTAAATACTTATTTTGCGATGAACCTAACTCCGGACTGGATCCGCAAACATCTATGGTTATTGACAAATTAATTCATGAAATCACCAAAGAAAATAATATCACCACTGTTATAAATACGCATGATATGAACAGTGTGATGGAGATAGGCGAAAATATTCTTTATCTCTATCACGGCAAAAAAGAATGGGAAGGTACTAATAAAGAAATTATTTTCAGCAAGCACGATAAACTAAACGAGTTCATATTTGCTTCTGAATTTTTGCGGGACGCAAAGGATATGAGAATGCTGGAAGAAAAGGGAATCATCGACAACGATAGGAACATGGAGGAAATTATGCGCGATGGTGGCGCAAATCTTATCGTAGGAGAAAATGAAAAAGATAAGACTGATTAAATGATTGAAGGGAACGGTTCTATCTTATATTTACCTTTGTGCCTGGTAAATATTATCCGTGGCTCATGCGATATTTAATTTACTATTTTATATTGTTAGATCTTCTGCACTGGATGGCATAGTAACAACTTTGTTAATTGCCGTAAACAAATAATTTAATTTCACCTTCAAACTTTTAAATTTGTAAAACATAAAAGATCATGGAAATTAAAGAAGAGGTTTTACAAGATGTTGTTATAAAATTTGCTGGCGATAGTGGTGATGGGATGCAGCTTACCGGAACACAGTTTACTAATAATACTGCAATGCTTGGTATTGACCTCGCAACCTTTCCGGATTTTCCTGCAGAAATACGGGCACCCCAGGGAACATTACCCGGAGTGAGTGGTTTTCAATTAAGATTTTCAAGCGACAGAATATTTACACCCGGTGACACCTGTGACGTGTTGGTGGCTATGAATGCGGCAGCACTTAAAACGAATTTAAGTGGATTAAAAAAGGAAGGAAAAATTGTCGTAAACGTAGATGGCTTTGACGCAAAAAATCTTCGTCTCGCAAATTATCCTGATGGTGTAAATCCATTGGAAAATGGGAGCCTTGATGGTTATGAAGTAATTAAGATAGACGTCACTAAAATTACAAGGGAGGCTCTTAAGGAATTTGAAATGGGAACTAAGGAAAAAGACCGCGCAAAAAACATGTTTGTGCTTGGATTTTTATATTGGATGTACAACCGTAGTATGGACAATACCATTCAGTTTTTAAAAGAGAAATTTTCAAAGAAGCCGGATATTCTTAATAGCAACATTAAAGTACTACATGCAGGGTATAACTACGGCGATACTACCGAAACTTTTACAACGAGATATTTTGTTGAGAAAGCAAAGATGCCACCAGGTAGTTACAGAAGTATTATGGGCAACCAGGCGCTGGCATACGGATTAATCGCAGCATCACAAAAAAGTGGTTTGCAATTGTTTTTGGGCTCCTATCCTATAACACCCGCCAGTGATATTTTGCATGAGCTAAGCCGCCATAAATCATTTGGCATAAAAACTTTCCAGGCAGAAGATGAAATTGCTGCAATAACTTCCGCAATTGGCGCAGCCTATGGTGGAGGTCTCGGCGTTACTGCTACAAGTGGCCCCGGTATGGCATTAAAAGCAGAGGCAATGGGACTTGCTGTAATGCTCGAAATTCCTTTGATTATTTGCAATATACAGAGAGGAGGTCCTTCTACGGGTTTACCTACCAAGACGGAACAAAGTGATTTATTACAGGCTTACTATGGAAGAAACGGTGAATGTCCTATGCCAATAATTTCTGCGTCAACGCCAAGTGACTGTTTTGAAGCGGTATATGAGGCGGTTAGAATTAGCGTGCAACACATGACTCCCGTTATTTTTTTAAGCGACGGCTACATCGCAAATGGCGCAGAACCGTGGAAATATCCACAAGCCAAAGACTTACCTTTAATTGAGGTCAGATTTAAAAAAGAACTCGGACATCACGAAGAAGTTTTTCAGCCATATTTAAGAGATGAAAAATTAGTGAGACCGTGGGCTATTCCTGGCTTTGCCGGGCTTGAACACAGGGTAGGTGGGCTTGAAAAACAAAATATTACCGGGAATGTTAGTTATGATCCGGAGAATCACCAGATGATGGTAAAGATTCGCCAGGAAAAAATTGATAAAATTTCCGATTACATTCCGGAGCAAAAAATTGGTAACGGACCCGGAAAAGGCAAAGTCCTCGTTCTTGGGTGGGGTAGTACATACGGTGCCATAAAATCGGCTGTTGTCGATCTTTTAAAAGAACACAATGAAGTTTCACATGTTCATCTTCGCTATGTGAGGCCTTTCCCTAAAAATCTCGGGGAGATAATCAGAAATTTCGAACATGTTTTAATTCCTGAACTAAATAATGGACAACTCATCAAAATTATTCGGGATCATTATTTAGTAGATGCTAAAGGCTATAATAAAATTATGGGTATCCCTTTTACAAAGCATGAACTAATCGATGAAATAAAGAAATTACTTTAATTGAGCCCGCGCTAACTTAGCGTCGCCGATCTCTTCCGAGGGTTAAGCCGACTTTTACGTTAAATGTGATATAGGAGTCATTATTACTAGGCCTGCCCCTGATTCCATTTGGATGCGCTGTTACGGCGCCGGGTTTATGCCTGTCATTAAGAAGCAGAGCTTGCGTGAGTTGGAGACCGGATAAATGATTGGCGAAAACAGAAGGGTCAATATATCTGCCACTCACATCGTCTAAATAATCTGTTGCCAAAATTCTCGTAACAATTTCAGCCCTCAAATTAATTATAGGAGAGAGATCATATCTTGCTCCAAGGCCTAATGGAAAATTTATCTGGCTAAGCTTGTATGAATGTACATTTGGATATTCTGAAAAACCTTCTCCTTCTGTACTCAGAGGTTGAAGATCAACAATGTTCCCATTGAGTGTTGCCTGTGGATTAAAATGAAAATATCCAATGCCCGCCAGCACATAGGGAGAAACGGCAGGAGGGTAATGGTCATCATTATAATTTCCGAAAATAAAAAAAGGATGAAATTCGGCAACCAGCATTATTTCTGAAATTGAGCTGCGGAAACTCAGATTTCTTTCGTAGCGGCCATTGGTAGTTGATGCAACACTTTTTAAAATACTATCGTAAGCATGTATTTGCCCAAAAGTTCCTTCAATTCTTAATGCTATTTCATTTTTATACACTGCGCTAAAGAAAATACTTCCACAAAAATCTGTGTTTTTAAAATTGAAATCTTTAACGCCTCTTTTTCCCACACCCTTTCTCCCACCAAGGTCCGTAAAGGCATTCATTGCACCAATAGAGCCGCCTACTTCATATACAAAATCACTTTCGTAGTAGTTGCCATCATAAAAATAATATTGAGCTTTTAACTCGCTACCTGCCGCAATAAGAAAAATGAAAGAAATAATTATTTTGATTTTCATAACGCCGATTAATTTTTGGTAAGGTGTTTAAAAGGTTACCTGCTAATACACAAAATAAAGATAATTTTTTATAATTTATTTTACAAATGAGATTTATAATATTTACAAACGCTTTTTAAGCCACATTCATTGCATTTAGGGTTGCGGGCAACACAAACGTAACGCCCGTGTAAAATTAGCCAGTGATGTGCTTTGTGAATTAAATGAACAGGAAAATTTTCTAATAATTGTTTTTCCACGGCAAGTGGCGTAGTCGCATTTGTAGTTAGCCCTATTCTATTTGCCACCCTGAATACGTGAGTATCTACTGCCATATTCGGCTGGTGATCTATTACAGATGTTATTACGTTAGCAGTTTTACGGCCAACGCCCGGCAGTTTCATCAATTCTTCTACCGTCATTGGAATTTTGCCGAGATAGTTTTCTACAACCATTTGAGCCATCCCAATAAGATGTTTGGTTTTGTTATTAGGGTATGAAATACTTTTTATTAATGGGAAAAGTTCTTGGATAGAAGCTTTGCTTAAAGATTGAACTTCCGGGAATTTTTGAAAAATTGCCGGCGTTGTTTCGTTTACCCGCTTATCGGTGCATTGTGCTGAAAGAATTACTGAAACAATTAGCTGGTAAGGGTCCTGATAAACTAACTCCGTTTCGGCTTCAGGCAAATGAGATGAAAAATATTCAATTACAAACTGGTATCTCTTTTTTTTTGTCATAAAAAAAATCCTGCCTATTGGGGCAGGACGAAAATAGATTTTTTAATGATTTTAGTGTGAATGTAATTGTCCTTCCTGGCGTGAAATATGTTGCAAAATTTTATTTAATGTTTCTTCACGCGGTGAAAGGCTAATTTCCTCAAGATTTTTTTGAGCCGAAGAAAGCATCTCTAGTGAGTCGCGTAAATTCCAATCGGTTTCTAGTGCAGCGTTAATTGCGGCTGTCTTATGTTGAGAAGTTTCCTTATACAGGTACTGTAACAGGTCTTCCTGTGTAAACTTGTTCATAAAAAAGTGTGGCTTTTATTAAAAAAAATATCCTATCCGAAAATTAAAACGTTCTAACAGAAAAAATATTGTGCAAAATTAAATCTATCTTATTGAAGATGAATCAGAAGTAATAACAAAAAGATCTTCATTATCTTTCTTCATTAAATACTTCTCCCTGGCGTACTTTTCTAAAGTTTCCGGATTGGTTTTCAATAGATTAAGTTCACTTTTGGTATCTGCAATTTGAGTTTCCATAAGCTTTTCACTCTTCTGGAGCTTGCCCAGTTCATGTATTCTCTTCAATTGAAGTGTTGTATCATTTCTGTCAAAGAACAGCATCCATACTGCAAAAGCTATGCCTGTTATGAGGTATTTGTTTGTAAATATGTAGCGAAGCTTGTTCATTAAACGAAAAAGAAGAGGTTATAAAAAAATAAAATTCTACCCGCTAATAATTTCTTTATTTCCCAAATTTAATTTTTCCTTTTGGAAAAACAGCACTTTCGCCCAATATTTCTTCAATACGGATTAGCTGGTTATATTTAGCTATGCGATCTGTTCTGCTCGCAGAGCCTGTTTTAATTTGCCCGCAGTTTAGAGCGACGGCTAGGTCTGCAATTGTTGTGTCTTCTGTTTCCCCACTCCTATGACTCATAATTGTATTGTAACCATTATTCTGCGCCATTGAAACTGCGTTTATCGTCTCCGTTAGTGTACCAATTTGGTTTACTTTTACAAGAAGAGCGTTGGCAATTTTTTCATTAATACCTTTTTGTAATCTTTTTACATTTGTTACAAAAAGATCATCACCAACAATTTGAATTTTATCTCCCAGGGCTTCGGTAAGCAATTTCCATCCTTTCCAGTCATCCTCTGCCATTCCATCTTCAATAGAAATGATCGGATAATTTTTCACCCATTTTTTCCAATAATCAACCAGTTGTGCACTGTCCATTTTTTTCCCATCGCTTTTATGAAACACATATTTTTTTTCTTTTTCGTTCCAGAGTTCACTGTTTGCAGCATCCATTGCAATACTAACCTGGGTTCCTGCTTTAAATCCTGCTTTGTCTATGGCTGTTAACACCGTTTCAATAGCTTCTTCATTACTTTGTATATTGGGTGCAAAGCCACCTTCATCACCAACATTTGTACTAAATCCTTTTTTCTTTAGAACAGATTTTAGCGTGTGAAAAATTTCAACGCCCCACTGAAGTGCTTCACTAAAAGACGATGCCCCAATTGGCATAACCATAAATTCCTGGAAATCTATTTTATTATCTGCATGCGCTCCTCCATTTAAAATATTCATCATTGGTATGGGAAGAATTTTTGCATTTGTTCCTCCGACATATCTGTACAAGGGAAGATTTGCTTCCAGTGCTGCTGCTTTTGCAACAGCGAGGCTTACTGCAAGAATTGCGTTTGCTCCTATTTTACTTTTATTTTCGGTTCCGTCGATTGTAATCATAGCATTGTCAATTCCTGTTTGATCTGCTACATCCCAACCTGTAAGTTTTTCTGCAAGTAACCCATTTACATTTTTTACTGCATTTAAAACACCTTTGCCACCGTATGTTTTTTTATCATCGTCCCGCAACTCAACGGCTTCATGAATTCCTGTACTTGCTCCCGATGGAACTGAAGCTCTTCCTAAAAATTCATTTTCTGTAAGAATGTCAACTTCAATTGTTGGATTTCCGCGACTGTCTAATATCTGGCGGGCTTGTATATTTGTTATGTAACTCATTTTTATTTATTATAATTTAAATGTTATTGATTATTACTTCCTGTCAAATTTCTAAATATTTCCTCCAGGCTTTTGCTCTTGCTTTGCAAAGAAAGTATATCGAGATTATTTCGTAAACTAAATTCTAATAATTGTTTTTTTACTTTTTCCGGATCTAATGTTTGAATGTGATATTGATTAGATATTTCCTGTACATTTTCTGCTCCTTCCAGTTGCTCTAATAAATTCACATTGATTTTTTTAGCAAACTCCACCGCAACTGTGTGAGAATTTTTATTATTTGATTGCAAACTCACCAGCGTATCGTCGGCAACTATTTTTCCTTTGTTAATGATGATAACCCGGTCGCAAATGCTTTCCACTTCCTGTAAAATATGGGAAGAAAATAAAACAGTTTTGTTTTTACCAAGTTCCTTAATTAGCTGTCTTATCTCAATAATTTGATTGGGATCTAATCCGCTTGTTGGCTCATCAAGTATTAGTACTTCAGGATCGTGAATAAGAGCAGCAGCAAGGCCAACTCGTTGCTTATATCCTTTGCTCAGCTGACCAGTCTTCTTTTTACTTTCATTACTAAGCCCCGTTAAATTGATTACATCTTCAATTCTTTTTTTTGCATCTGTTTTCAATTTATGCACACCTGCAACAAAACTAAGATACTCCCGAACATACATTTCATGGTACAAAGGATTTCCTTCAGGCAAATAGCCAATTTGTTTTTTAGTTTGTAAAGGATTTGTGTTTACATCAGTTCCGTTTACAGTAACTGTTCCGGAATCTGCTTCGAGATAGCCGGTTACAATTTTCATAGTTGTTGATTTTCCTGCACCGTTAGGTCCTAAAAATCCTATAATGGAATTATTGCCTGCATCAAAGGAGATATTGTCAATTGCTTTTTGTGAACCGTAGGTTTTTGTAAGGTTGGAAATTGTAATTGACATAAGACAAATGTAAAACAGTATTATCTATAAAAATCGCAAAAGGGCCAGAGTTAATTTCTTAAACACTATTTTTATTTCTTCTTGCGGGGAGGCCTGTTATTCGGGCGCGATTCGTTTTGGCGATTCTGTTGCGGCGGCCGTTGCTGCTCGTTCGTATTGGGTGAACGATTGGGCCTTCTGTCGTTACTTTTTCTTTTGCTTCTGTTTTTTTCCAAAGACTTTAAAGTAATGTGGCCAACAACGTCTACAAATTCCGGTTCAACTTCTTTAGGTTTACCACTAACTATTTCTACAGTTTCCAAGGCATCTGGTTTAATACCATCTTTGTTTTGCGCCTGAATCTTTTTAACACTATCAATCGTCAAAGGATAATGTTTGGTACTCTCCGGCATAGAATACCACATAAGATTTCTGAAAATATCTTTCTTAATCAAATATGCCCTTCCTTTCGCAACCTCGATAGTTTCTGCGTCATCAGGAAAATGTTGCAATGCATCCAGATATGTATCTAATTCGTAGTTGAGACAACATTTCAATCTGCCACATTGCCCGCTAAGTTTTGTTTGATTAATGCTTAAGTTTTGATATCGTGCTGCGTTTGTATTTACACTTTTAAAATCAGTCAGCCATGTGCTGCAACATAATTCTCTTCCACAGCTTCCAATGCCACCAACCTTACCCGCCTCTTGTCTTGCGCCGATTTGCTTCATTTCAACCTTCACTTTAAATTCTGAAGCATAAATTTTGATTAGCTCGCGGAAGTCTACACGATCATCAGCAATATAAAAAAAAGTTGCTTTTCTGCTGTCTGCCTGAATTTCCACCTCAGCCATTTTTAGGTCAACTTTAAGTTGCCTTGCAATAGCCCTGCTTCGGATAAGCACTTCATGTTCGCGTGCCTTTGTTTCTTTCCATTTGTTAATATCGCTATCAGTCGCCCGTCTTAATACTCTTTTAAAATCGGGATTGTCTTCTTTTAGTCCGTGTTTTTTTAATTGAAGCCTCACAATTTCTCCGGTTAAGCTTACAGTTCCTACATCAAAGCCACTGATACCTTCTACTGTAATTATCTCACCCTTATCAAAAATCTGTAAAGAAGAATTTCTATAAAAATCTTTCCTGCTGCCCTGGTTGAAAGAAACTTCTATAATTCTGCAATCCGTCTCGGGATCGTTAAAAGGCAAATTGGCCAGCCAATCATGTACATTCAAGCGATTGCATCCACCGGTACTGCATCCTCCATTACTTTTACAACCACCTGGTTTTCCAGTACTACAACTAGTGCAACTCATATAATAAATTCAAAAAATAGAAAATAAAACACCGGAAGGAATCAAGCAGATAAAGTTTACAACTATACAGAATTATTACTAAATATAATCTTACGGCATAAAAAGCAATAATTCTTTTTACTGAATTCTATATGTAAAATTATAAAAACCTGTCACCAGGCAATGATGATCGAAACCCTTATAGTTGAAAAGTTGGTTCAAAAAAAATATACACATCTGCAAAATTCATTTTCCTCAATTCACCAAAATTAATGAATTATCCTTAATAATGTGATAGAGCCGGATGGTAAGAGCGTGGAATAAAATTTTTGCATACGCGTTCCGCTCAATATAAAATATCGCATTATCCAATTCTTTAATTATTGCCTCATGAGCTTCTATTGTGCATAAGTTATTAAAACGGTTTGCAAAATCTTTTTCATTTCCCGGAATCTGAAAATCTGCCTCCGGCGAATTATTTATAAATCGAATTCTGACCGCCTGCTCAAGTAAATGAATAAAATAGCGGATAAATTGTTTTTGTTTTTCGCGGCCAAGCTGGCTTAGTTCATCAATCCATTTTAGCTGGGATGCAGTATTATTTTTTATTATTACATTGAGCCATTCTCTTACAAGGCCATGCCAGTCTACTTCCGCATGTTGCAATAACTGTAATGCTTCACGATAATTGCCATCGCTAACGCCAGCAACCTGCTCTGCTTTTTCAGGAGATGTGCCAGCTTTATTTATCAGGGCTTCCTCAATATCTGTTGCTTCAAGCAACGGAATTTTAATTAATTGTGTTCTTGATAAAATCGTTGGAAGAATTGCATTTTCATCTTCTGCCACAAATATAAAAAGCGTGTCGGGCGGTGGTTCCTCAATAAGCTTGAGCAATTTGTTACCGGCTGCGCCTAAAAATTCAGGCATCCACATAATTAAAATCTTATAATCACTTTCGAAAGCCTTAAGGCTTAACTTATGATTGATTTGATTACATTCTTCTGCAGTTATATTTCCCTGCTTATTTTCCGCGCCTAAAAACTGAAGCCAATCGTAAACATTTCCATAAGGATACGAAGTAATGAATTCACGCCATTCGCTCATATAATCATTACTAACAGGCGGTGTTCCGGATTTTTTGGGAATTACAGGAAACGAAAAATGTATGTCGGGGTGAATATACTGCTGTGCTTTTAAACAAGATGGGCAGCTGCCACAGGAATCAATTTCTTCATGTTTGTTTATTACCGAAGACATTTCTTCTTCAAAAAATCCGGCTAAAGTTTTTTTATTTTTTGCAGAATTGCAAACAATATATTGCGCAAATGCCAACGCTAACGGCAGCGAGCCACTTCCTTCTTTTCCTAAAAACAATAATGCATGGCTTAACCTGTTGTGTTGAACTAGGTTTGCCAGGTGCCTTTTTGTTTCATGCTGGCCAATAACATTTTGAAATTGCATTTTGTAAATTAGAACACTCTGCCCTATTGCGGATGTAAATGATAATAAAATTTTTCTTATGTAACAAAAAAAGCAGCAGAGACTTTGCTATTGCAAATATTTTACAATTTCTTCGCTCATTGGATTAACGTCGCTATCAAATTTTTTAATCAATACGCCGTTTTCACCCAATAAAAATTTAGTAAAGTTCCATTTAATATCTGCATCCATTACGCCATTCTCCGATTTATTGGTTAGCCATTTATAAATTGGTGCGA
>JBEPVC010000002.1:0-27445 GCA_041691235.1 Chitinophagaceae bacterium | reverse complement strand
TTTCAGCAGCACCTGGTTTTATGTTCGTTACCTTTATTTGGTGTCTCAGCAGGTCGATCCGCATTGATTTGCTTATTACATCTACAGCGGCCTTTGTTGCACAATAGATGTTTCCCTTTTCATATACGTCATCGCCCGCAACAGAACCAAGGTTAATAATGTGTCCTTTATTTTTTTTAATCATAAAAGGTATTATCGCTTTACTTACATAAAGAAGACCGTTAATATTAGTTTGAATCATTGTTTCCCAGTCATTAAGGTCTGCTTCTTCAAAAAAATCCCTGCCCGCAGCAAGTCCTGCGTTGTTAATGAGAACATCAATGGACTGCCATTTTTCCTGAAAGGAACTAATGCAATTTTCTACTGAAGTTTTATTTCTTACATCAAATGCGGCAATAAGAATTTCAACTTTGTATCGCCTTTCCAATAATTCTTTAAGTTCCACCAGTCTTTCTTCCCTTCTTCCATTGAGAATTAGATTATCACCTTCATCAGCAAATTTTTCAGCACAAGCTTTTCCAATACCCGATGTAGCTCCTGTAATAAAAATAACACGATTCATATTTAGCACGTTTAATAATTATACAATTTATCTTATAAGCATCACTGTTCCCTTTGTTGAAACTTTCTTATTCAGATAATTCACTCCTTCGGCAATCCAGACATACACATCAGGGTTTTGCGGCTTGCCGTTTATTGTTCCATCCCAACCATGTGCAGGATTCGTTGTGGAAAATAGTAATTGACCAAAACGGTTGTAAATCTGGAAATAAGTTATGTATTTTATGCCTATTGGGACAGGCCTGAAAACATCATTTAATCCATCACCGTTAGGCGTAAACGCATTAGGTACATACAAACCTGGGCCCGTTTTATAAACTTTCACATTTATAGTATCTGTTCCAAAGCATCCCGCTGGCACACTTGCTTTCAAAATATATTGTTGATCATTATCTAAAACTGCAGTAGGGTCTTGAATCTGATTATTATTAAGACCAGTAGCAGGAGACCATAAATATACCTGGCCGCCGCTGCCATGCAGTTGCAATGGCTGGCTTATCACAATACTCGTATCGCGTGGTCCGGCATTTGCAATTATTTTAGGATACACCTTTATCTCAACGGTATCGGTGGCAGGCTTGGGGCAGCCTTTAGTATCCGTAACAGTGACTATATACTCTATAGTTTCCAATGGATTTGCTGTAGGGTTAGCCACAGCGGGATCAGATAATGAGGAAGCCGGGCTCCACAGGTAACTGGTTCCTCCCGTTGCATGAAGAGTAACGCGGGAATTAAAACAAATTTCAGTATCAGCACCGGCAAACGCTTTTGGGTACGGAACCACAGTAATTTTTACTTCATTGTCTGCCTCGCATTTTCCTATGCTTGCGGTTACATGGTACGTAATTGTATTAAGGGGAGTTGCTATTGGGCTTTTAGAAGCAATGTTATCCAAAGCAAATGAGGGTGTCCATACATAATTCAGTCCATCGCCGGTAGTATTCAATTTTATGGCATCTGTCTGGCAAATAGTGGTATCGTTTATTATGTTGAGTGTTACAAATTGCTTTACATTAATAAAAACTGAATCTCTATTTACACATTTGTATCCATCAGTAACCTGCACATAATATGTAGTGGGAATATCAGGACTTATTAATGGCGAAGAAATATTCTGATTATTGATGTCATAATTCGGCGTCCATAAATATTTGTTTGCATTTGGCGAAGATGCAGATAGTTGTAGTGTATCAATATAGCAAATAAGCGTATCGTGGGTTAAAGTTATCACAGGCAAATTCCTTAGGACAACAATTACGGAATCCTGTCTTCTTGCGGTGCACCCATTAATTCCCACTGAAACTACATAAGTGGTAGTGCCTGCCGGGGTTGCTATAGGGTTCGGAATATTTGGATTATTTAATCCTGCTGTGGGAAACCAGGCGTAGCTATCGCCGCCTGAGGCACTTAATTGAACGCCCGCGCCACCAATGCATAATGAAGTATCAGGACCTGCATTAGCAATGGCAAGCTTTTTTACAGTGATGGTGGCATTTGCTGAAGCAATGCAATTTTTACCCCATGTTGCTTTTAAAGAATAAGTAGTGGTTGTTGATGGAAAAGCCTTGGTGCTTTGAGTTGTAGCCGAAGATAATGTTGAGGAGGGAGACCATAAATATTGTACCGGTGAATAATTATTTAGAGCTGATAAGGTTACGAAATCTTCTTCGCAAATATTAGAAGCACTTGAATTTATTGATGCAACAAAATCCAGTTTTGGATTTGCATTTATAGTATCTATTCCACTGCAGCCTCCTGCATCTAATTTTACTACATAACGTGTAAAAGTGGAAGGAAATATAAACGGATCTGCCGTGTTAGCATTTAAAATTTTTGTAGTAGGCATCCAGCTAAAATTACCCGCAACATTTGCAGAGGCATGCAATTGAATCGTATCTTTTCCACAATAAGTCGTGTCTTTAAACAAACTTGTTACAACAGGATTATCAATTATCGGCACCTGGATATTCACCGTGTCTCTGCAGCCTTTATTATTTCCTACAATAAAACTTACCGTAGGTTTGCCCGAATTCGGAAATGAGTAGCTCGGATTTTGTAAATGAGATGTATCCGCCAGGGTAAATGGATTTCCAAAATTCCAACTCCAATAGTTTACTGCACCATAAATAGATTTAGTAGTATCAAAAAATTGGATTGGTGTATTTACACATTGACCGGTCCATTTAAACCCCGGAAAAAAACCGGGATACACACTAATGCTCTGAACTGCGGAATCGCCACAGGGCTGATTTCTGTTAATTACCAATTTATATACATAAACCCCGGTATCAGGATATACAAAGTTAGGATTTGGGAGATTTGATGTATCGTTAGTGAGAGATGGTACTCCAAAATCCCAAAAATAAGTTTGATTTAAAGGTGAGTTATTATCATTAGTGAAGCTTACATTAAAGCCATTACACGTTACAGGCTTGAGGCCTAACTGAGCGCCTGCAAAATCACAATCTCCCACTTTAACTATAAAATCTTTTCTATGCTCAGAGACTAACGTTCCGTTTCTGTAGGATTGAACGCAGACACAAACTACATATTTGCCCACATCCGGAGCTACCCCTGAAATAATTCCTGTTTTAGGATCAATAACTACTTTTTTACCCAAAGGAGCTGTTGCGGTAAACCCGTTATAGTAAATAACAGAAGCATATGGTGGCGGAGCAGGGTTTACATTTCCGGCGCCCATAGTACCACCTCCATCATAAGCATTGCAAAATGAGTATACCAATGAATCTGCATCTACATCTTTAGCACTAAAATCAAGCGTAAAGCTTCTTTGCCTGCAGATGAGACTGACATTAGTGGAAAACTGCGGGCCATTATCTGCTGAAGCAGGAATATAGCAACTATAGGTTGAACCCGCGCCGCCGGCGTTACTATTAGCCACATTTTCGAGTGGTGCGACCCTGCAGCAGGTTTGATATGTTGCAGTATAGCCGTTTGCATTATCAGGCAGTTCTACCGTTAATTCATAAATGCCTACATGATAGCTTATAGGATCGGCATTGACCACGCACGGTGGAAATGGGTTTACCGCAACATTATCTTCACGTGTTTTCATAACATCAAAGGCAGCCATATTTGGACCAGGGATTTGTTTTATGCCATCAAAAATTCCAATAAAGACATCGTCGGGCATAGCCGCGCCCGTTGTGAATTGATCTCTGAAAAGCTTAAGTGTAATCTTATATTGTTTGGTATTAGGATTGACACTCGTACCCAGATATTCATAAGTCATTTCTCCGCCAATGATATGTGACGCTAAAGCGGGAGATGTAAACCCAAGAAGCATAAAAAAGTATAGAATTGTTTTCATCTAAGCTAAATCAGCAGTTTTTTTTTGGCAACAGGGCTACTAAATTAAATAAAAAAAAGCTGTGAGGTTCATTGAGAGCAGGCAATTTTAAAAAGACGCATGCTATTCAAATATTAGTCCCGCAGGTGAATTAATAATCGTAAGCTTGTCAACAATTTTATGATACAAGAAATTTTGCTCCTCCATTGCTTTAAGATGAAGAATAAGATGATTATAAAAACCAGCAGTGTTCATAATAAATATTTTTTTATCATGAATGCTTAATTGATTCCAGGTAAGCATTTCAAAAAATTCATCCATAGTGCCGTAACCTCCTGCAAGGATAAGTGCTGCATCACATTTTTCATAAAGCATTCTTTTGCGGGTATGCATATCCGTTACCTCGTGCAATTCAGTAAGGCCCATATGCTGATGCTCCCATTCCGTTAACATCTTTGGAATAATACCAATAACTTTTCCATTTTTTTCAAGAACAGCATTGGCTACCGCACCCATAATTCCTTTGTTACCTCCACCATATACCAGGGTAATATTTTTTTGCGCAAGCAAATAACCTAATTGCTTTGCATGCTCACAAAACAATGGATTATTTCCTTCCTTTGAACCACAAAAAACCGCAAGAGATTTAATTGACATATTTTTATTTATCTTCAATAAAATTCAAATTAAAAATATTGAAATCCTAATTTTCAGTTTCAATTTTTAGTACTAATCCACATTTATGTCTCCTGTTGTTTTGCTTTCCTTTATTATCGGTTATTTTTTAATGCTGATTTTTATTTCATACTCCACTTCAAAAAAATCATCTGATAACGATACTTTTTTTATAGCTAATCGTTCTTCTAAATGGTACCTGGTTGCTTTTGGAATGATAGGTACTGCTCTGAGCGGGGTTACTTTTATTTCTGTTCCCGGAGAAGTGGGAAACGCAGCCGGATCACAGTTTCGCTATTTTCAATTCGTATTGGGCAATGCGGTTGGATATTTCCTGGTAGCAGGTATTCTTCTTCCCTTGTATTATAAAATGCACCTGATTTCTATTTATGAAGTAATAGGAAGAACATTAGGAAAAGTAAGTCACAAAACAGCAGCAGCCATTTTTTTATTATCGAGAACTATTGGTTCTGCCTTTAGGCTTTACCTGGTGGCGATAGTGTTGCAGCGATTTATTTTTGATGAAATGGGTGTTCCTTTTTGGTTAACCATTGTTATTTGCCTTTTACTTATTTGGGGTTATACGTTCAGGGGAGGACTTAAAACGATTATTATTACCGATACTTTACAAACGGTTTTCCTGGTTACTTCTGTTTTTCTTTCTATATACTTTATTTGCAACAGTCTTAATTTAAATATTGGGCAGGCATTTGAAGCCATAAAGAAAAGCAGCTATTCAAAAATATTTTTTACCGATGATTTTGTGACCAGCAAATTTCATTTTACAAAACAATTCATTGGTGGATTATTTGTAACCATTGGCATGTTTGGCCTTGACCAGGACCTGATGCAGAAAAATTTAAGTTGCAAAAATTTAAAAGATGCACAAAAAAATATGTTCACTTTTACTTTTGTGTTTGTAATAATTAATTTGTTTTTTTTAAGCGTAGGTGCGCTGCTTTATATTTATGCAAATAAAAATGGTATTGCCGTTCCGCTGGATGCAGTATCGCATCAGCCAAGGACAGATTATTTGTTTCCTGAAATTGCATTAAATCATTTCAAAGGCGTACCCGCAGTTGTTTTCATGCTGGGACTTACTGCTGCAACTTTTGCTACAACTGACTCTGCGCTTACCGCGTTAACTACATCTTTTTGCATTGATTTTTTAAATTTCGATAAGCAGAAAAATGGAAATGCTTCACAAATGGTGCGTCAGCGAAATTATGTTCACATAGGTTTTTCAATTCTTATTTTGATTGTAATTTTATTATTTAATGCTGTGAATGATTCCTCTGTTGTAAGCGCAATATTTAAAGTAGCTACGTTTACATACGGGCCATTAATAGGCCTTTTCGGATTTTCTTTATATGCAAGAAAAAGAAACGTGATGGACAAAGCAACTCCCGTTATTTGTATTTTGGCTCCTCTTGCTTGTTTCTTTATTGACAAATATTCTGCAGAGTTATTCGGTGGTTATAAATTTGCTGAAGAACTTATTATTGTTAACGGGTTGCTTACTTTCCTGGGACTGCTTTTAGTATCAAGAAAAAAAACAGCCGAAGAAATAACAATTGCAAATGATAGAAATAATCAACAGCAAAGCTGAAAAATATGCTGAAAGATTTTCAAGCAGCACTGACGATCTCCTGAAAGAAATAGAGAAATTTACTTTAGAAAATCATGCCCACTCCCAAATGCTTAGTGGCCCGGTGCAAGGCAAATTCCTGGAAATATTAAGTTGCATTATTCAACCGAAAAAAATTCTGGAAATAGGCACATTCACAGGATATAGCGCGTTGTGCCTCGCCAAAGGGCTACCAGCGGATGGTGAACTACACACACTTGAAATAAGAAAAGAAGACGCTGAAATTTCAAGACAATATTTTAGCAAATCGTTATATGCTAAAAAGATAATTTTACATGAAGGTGACGCGTTAAATATAATTCCGCAGATGGATGAAGAATGGGATCTCGTATTTATTGACGCAGATAAAGCGGGCTACATTAGCTATTACGAATTAACTTTGCCGCGGGTAAAAAAAGGCGGAATTATATTGGCAGATAACGTTCTTTTTCACGGTGAGGTACTCGAGGAGAACATTAGCGGTAAAAATGCCAAAGCAATTCATGCGTTTAATGAACATATAGCTAAGGATGACAGAATTCAGCGTGTAATGCTTACCGTTAGAGACGGGCTTATGATGATCCTGAAAAAATAAAATTTATCGCTCGACCAGCATAATTTCGATGAAAAAAACAGTACTCTTTTTAATTGCTTCGCTTGGTTGTTCAACAATGTTTGCTCAATACACTACAGTTGCTCAATATGTACAGCAATACAAGGATATTGCTATGCGCGAAATGAAGCGAATGGGTGTGCCTGCTGCCATTTCGCTGGCACAGGGAATATTGGAAACAGAAAACGGCAATAGTGATTTAGTTAAAAAATCAAACAATCATTTTGGCATAAAATGCAAAGGTACCTGGACTGCTGAAACCGTAAGTCATGACGATGACGCACCTGGTGAATGTTTCCGCGCCTATAAAGATGCTGAAGAATCTTACCGCGATCATTCTAATTTTTTAAGAGGAAGCGACAGGTATGCCTTTCTTTTTAAGCTTGCCCCTACAGATTATAAGGGATGGGCTTACGGATTGCGTAAAGCAGGCTATGCAACCAATCCGCATTATCCTGAAATTCTTATAAAAAATATTGAAGACAACAATTTAGAACAATACACACTCGAGGCATCCGGACAGGTACCTGTTTTTGATGCGTCAAAATATTCTAACGATGCAGACGATTCAAGCGCAGGCGATGAAAACAATTCTGCACCCGCGAAGCTTACCATCAATGGATGCAGGGCGTTATTTGTTTCTAAGGGAACTTCTTTATTGGCTGTTGCATCGCAAAATGATATTAATCTTTCCCGGTTGCTTGATATAAATGATCTCGATAAGGATGGCCTTCTGGAAAAAGATCAATTTATTTTTCTTGAAAAAAAACGTGCTGAAGGAAATAGTGATTATTACATTATGCAACAGGATGAAAATCTTTATGACGTTGCACAAAAAAATGGTATTCTTCTTCAGAGCCTTTATGATTATAATAAACTTTCTTCTACAGATAATATTTATCCGGGCACAAAAATATTATTGAAACCGGTTTCAAACAACAGTACCACAAATGGTAATTATGTTTCTTCAAAGGGAGACATGAGTAATTCACGGGAAACTATTCAATCGCAGCCCGTATATCACAATGTGCAGCCCAAAGAGAATCTCTATTCTATCTCAAAAAAATACAGTATCTCAATAGATCAATTAAAAGACTGGAATAATTTAAAAGAAAATCATCTAAAAATTGGCCAGCGCCTTATTGTTTCAAAATAATTTATGTCTGTTATAAAAGTACACGATAAGGAATTTGCTTCTTATATAACATCCCACGAAATAGAAGAGCAGGTAAAGAGAGTGGCTGCAGAAATTAACAGGGATTATTATGGAAAAAAACCTTTGTTCATCGCGATCTTAAATGGCGCATTTATTTTTGCTGCTGACCTTTTTAAAAATATAACACTCGACGCGGAAATATGTTTTATAAAACTTGCTTCCTATAAAGGTGTGAAATCAACAGGTAAAGTAATTACTGCAATTGGCCTCGATATAGATTTATATGGAAGAGAAGTTATTATTGTAGAGGATATTGTTGACACCGGGAAAACACTATTTCAATTCTTACCTCAGCTCGAGCACAATCATCCTGCATCTTTAAAGATTGCGTCTCTACTTCACAAGCCTGACGCCATGGTGCATCTTATAAAAATTGATTATTTGGGTTTTACTATACCTAATAAATTTGTAATTGGGTATGGACTCGATTACGATGGGCTTGGAAGAAATATTAAGGAAATATATCAATTAGTATGAGCCAGTTGAAGGTAACATTTTCAGGAAAGGTTTACTTTTTTCAATAGAAGACTATATCTTACAAAAATAAACTGCTTCTTGCCAAGATTAATTTTTAGTATTCTCTTTTTAACCCTGGTTTGCCATGCAACTGCACAATATTACATCAGGGGCGAAGTAAAGGATGAAAAAAATCAACCCTTACAGAATATAAAAATTTACATGCCGGGCAATCATTCGATTTACTACAGCGGCGTTACCGGCGGGTTTGGTATTCCGACTTCCAATTTATATGATTCACTAATTTTTAGTGCTGATGGATATGAAACGAAAGCTGTTAAAATCAGAACAGATGTTTACCAGGAAATAACACTAAAGATTCTTTCCACTTCTGTTAGTACAAAAAAACAAAAATTAGTTTCAATTACTATTGGCCCTGAAGGACATTTATTTCCCACAGCTTTTTATAAGGATGAGAGCTATTCCAATCTGATCGAGAATGATTTTATTAAACCGCAGAATAATCAAAACACCAGTTTTGCAATGCGAATTGATAAAGCCTCCTACAGCAACATAAGAAGATTTCTTAACCAGGATAGTAAAGTACCACCTGACGCAGTTAGAATAGATGAGATGCTTAATTATTTTAACTTCAATTATAAGGAACCTTCTGGTAAAGATGTTTTTAGAATTGAATCGCAGGTAACAGATTGCCCCTGGGATAAAAGTCATCGTCTCCTGTATTTAAATCTTTCAGGCAAAAAATTAAATCTTGATAAAGTTCCTCCATCAAATTTTGTTTTTTTGATTGATGTTTCCGGCAGCATGGATTTGCCTAACAGGCTTCCGCTTTTAAAAGAAGCTTTTCAATTACTCGTTAAAAATTTAAGAGAAAAAGATACAGTTTCAATTGTAGTATATGGTGGCACAGTAGGAATTTGGTTGCAACCGACAAGTGGAAATGAAAAACAAAAAATTATTAAATCGATTGAAGAACTAACTGCATCAGGAGATACGCCAGGTGAAGCAGCAATAAGATCAGCCTACAAGGTTGCAGAAAATACTTTTATTAAAGGTGGCAACAATCGTATTATACTTGCAACCGATGGTGATTTCAATATCGGGCAAACGAGTGAGAAAGAATTGGAAGAACTTATTTCCAAAGAAAGACTGACCGGCGTTTATCTTACTTGTCTCGGAGTAGGAATGGGCAATTATAAAGATTCAAAAATTGAAACGCTTGCAAAGAAAGGAAATGGAAACTTCGCTTATTTGGATGACATACGTGAGGCAGAAAAAGTATTGGTGACGGAATTTACACAAACGCTTTATTCAATTGCAAACAACGTATATCTTTCATTGAAATTTAATCCCGATGCAGTAAAGGAATACCGGCTAATCGGTTACGATAATAAAAAAAATGTATTGGCTGAAACAGGTGAGGAACTTGAAGGAGGTGAAATAGGTGCAGGCACGGGTAATACTGCTCTCTTTGAAATCGTTCCCAAAGGCGATGATACGCTGCCGAATTCAAGTGTAAACATTGCTAATCTTTCTTTGCACTATAGCTTACCCGAAGACACTACAGAAAATATCCTGAAGTATGATTGTCCGCAAAACTATATCCCGCTTGATAGCATTGATAATAGTTTACGCTTTGCAACTGCTGTATCTATGTTTGGGTTGAAGCTGAGAGACTCAAAATATTTTCCTGATGTTGATTGGGATGTTATAAAAAATATCGCAGTATCGTCAGCTCTTCCCGGAGATTATTTGCAAAGCGAGTTTATAACACTCGTTGATAAATGCAAAGTAATTTATTACGAAAAGAAAAGGAAGAGAAAGAAGGATAAAAAGGGAGATGACTCGTAGAGTACTTTCTATTACAAAAATTCTTTTGCTGCAAAGAAAAATTTTTAATTCATTCCCTACGCATAAAAAAGTATAACTATAAAGATTAGACGAAATTATCCTTCTAACGGCTTAACTAAAAGTCTCTCTTATTTTTTCCCAAAAAGTTTTATCGTTTTTATCTGGCTTAGGCTTAAAGTTTTCGCTTTGCTGCATTTGTTCCAGCGTATCTTTTTCATCGGCTGATACATGCTGTGGTGTCCATACATTTACATGAATAAGCTGGTCGCCTTTATCGTGAGAATTAATGGAAGGAAATCCTTTTCCTTTTAGCCGGAATATTTTACCGCTTTGGGTTCCGGGTGGTATTTTAATTTTTGCCCGGCCGTCAATGGTGGGCACTTCAGCCTGCGTACCAAAAACTGCATCAGGAAAAGAGATATATAAATCAAACGCTACATTCAAACCTTCACGGTGTAATTGAGCATTTGCTTCTTCTTCAATTAAAATAATCAAATCACCAGGGCCGCCACCACGCTCACCCATGTTTCCTTTTCCGCTCATGCTTAATTGCATTCCATCTTGCACACCGGCTGGTATATCCAGCGTTACAGTTTCTTCTCCATACATTCTTCCTTCACCTTTACATGTTGTGCATTTACTTGTAATAACAGAACCTTCTCCATTACAGGTGGAGCAGGTATTTACAGTTTGCATTTGCCCCAAAAATGTATTTTGAACCCTGCGAACCTGGCCACTTCCACCGCATGTACCACAGGTTTGCATACTATTTTTATCTTTTGCCCCTGAGCCGTGACACGTATTACATGAAATATATTTTTTTACTTTTATTGTTTTGGTTGTCCCTTTTGCAATCTCTTCATAATTCACTTTTATTTTCACCCGAAGATTGCTGCCTCTTACTCCTCTGCTTCTTGAACGGCCGCTATTTCTTCCACCACTAAAAAAACTTCCAAAAACATCGTCGCCGAAAATATCGCCGAACTGGCTGAAGATATCTTCCATATTCATATCGTGCCCGGAGAACCCGCCACCACGGCCTGATGCGAAAGCACTGTGGCCATACCTGTCGTATTGAGCCCTTTTATCAGGATCGCTTAGCACTTCATACGCTTCGGCTGCCTCTTTAAATTTTTCTTCAGCAGTATGATCGCCGGGATTTCTGTCAGGATGAAACTGCATCGCCACTTTGCGATAGGCCTTTTTTATTTCATCAGCACCAACGGATTTGTTAACGCCCAATATTTCGTAGTAATCTCTTTTTGAAGCCATTGAACCTACCATATAATTAATTGTGATCTGCGAAAAAAATTACGTTCCGGTTCGCAGTTGCCGGCATATAAACATTGTTATGAGCGTTATTTTCCTGTAACGACTTTGGCGAACCTAATCAATTTATCGTTCAGGTAATATCCCTTTTCAATTTCATCAACCACCTTTCCTTTTAATTTTTTATCACTTACTGGAATTTCTGTAATCGCTTCATGTTTCTCAACATCAAACTCTGTATGAAGACTTTCCATCGGCTTAAGGCCTTGCGCCTGCATAGTTCTCCTGAGTTTATTAAACACAAGTGTAACACCTTCTTTTATTTGGGCAGGGTCGTTCGATTCCTGCATTTGTTTTTCGGCCCTGTCGCAATCGTCTAAAACCTGTAGCAATGAAGTGATAACTTCTTTCCCGGCAGTTTGTATTAATTCCATTCGCTCTTTTGCGTTACGTCTTTTGTAATTATCAAATTCGGCAAACAAACGAATGTATTTGTCTTTTTGTTCATCCAGTTCAGACCTTAACTTTGCTATTTCTTCATCGGGTATAATTGCAACAGGTTCAGATTCATTTAAATTTTCCGAATCCTGGTTTTCAATTTCTTCAACAGAAAAATCTTCTGCTTTTATGCGATTGTCCGCATCAGTATCAATCATTCCTTTTTTATTTCGTTCCATATTGTAAAATTGGCTGCAAAGGTAGCATTGTCAAACTTTTTGCCAATAACAAATATTAGACAAAATGACACGCAAAATAAAATGATAGTTAAAAATTTGAAGGCGTGAATGAAAAGAAATTAATGGGGGCATTATATTTTAATGAAATCGCTTTGTGAAATTTTATTAAATTACACAAGCCTTAACAATGGAAACCTACGGTAAAATAGTACTATTTGCAATGCCTGTTTTTCTTGCACTCGTGCTCTTTGAAAAATGGTATGGCTGGTATAAGGGAAATGACACAGTAAGACAAATGGATATGATTTCCAGCTTAAGCTCCGGCATTACGAACGTAACCAAAGATGTGCTGGGCCTTAGTTTAGCCATAATTACCTATGCATGGCTTGTTGGCAAGGTTGCTATTATTCACATAAAACCCGGTGTTGTGGTTTATGTTATTGCATTTATTGTTCTTGATTTTGCAGGTTATTGGGTGCACCGGATTGCTCATAAGTATAATATTTTCTGGAACAATCATATTATACATCATAGCAGTGAAGAATTTAATCTTGCCTGCGCACTAAGGCAAAGCGTTTCGGAGATTATAAAAATTTTTACCATCTTTCTTTTGCCCGCAGCACTGCTGGGTGTTCCTGCGCAGGTAATCGCTGTTGTAGCACCTATTCAATTATTTGCACAGTTTTGGTATCATACACAACACATTAATAAAATGGGCTGGTGGGAAAAAATTATTGTGACACCCTCTCATCACCGGGTTCATCATGCAATAAATAAAGAATACATTGATAAAAATTTTTCCCAGATTTTTATTATATGGGATAAGCTATTTGGAACATTCCAACCCGAGTTAGCTGATGTTAAACCTGTTTACGGAATAACCAGGCCGGTGCGAACATGGAATCCAATTAAAATAAATTTTATTCATCTGTGGCTTTTAATTAAAGATGCCTGGCATGCAAAAAAATGGAAAGATAAATTCCGAATCTGGCTGATGCCTACAGGTTGGCGGCCGGACGACGTTGTTGAAAAATTTCCCATCTATAAAATTGAAGATGTTTACAGGTTTGAAAAGTACGAAACAGAATACTCACCTGCATTGCTTACCTGGTCGTGGGTACAACTATCAATGCTTTTAATTACTATAAGTTATCTTTTTGCAAACATTGCCTCAATTGGAATACCGGGCATTTTTGTTTACGGATTATTTATTTTTTTAACCGTATATGCTTACAGCGAATTGATGGATAGAAATCGCTTTGCACTGGTTTGGGAAATCATCAAAAATATTTTAGGATGCGCCATTATTTATAAAACCGGAGGCTGGTTTTCATCTTCACCAGCGATGACATTTATGAATTTCCCAATTATTACATGGTTTTTTATCTCGATAATTGTAACGTCATTCTTTGTATTTGTCGAGTTTAAAACAGAAGCGAAAGTTCAAAGCGCGTAAACCCGATTATCCCTAAATTTTATAAGAATTCATTTCTTCAGAAACCAGGCTTCTACAAACTTTATAGCCAAAAAATTCAGACAAAATTATTTTCCCATGACCTTTTTGTAAAAAGAATGTTATAAAAAAAATTACGCATTTACTTTTTACTTTTTCAGCGTCTAATAATATAGATAATAAAAAAGAAATTTTATGAAAACGTTACTAATTATATTCGTATCAGTGATGTTGTCACTGGGGGCATCAGCGCAGCACACAGGACAATATTATCACCCGCATCAGTATTATGCACCGCGAACCCGAATTTATGTTTCGCCTTTTAGTTATGGAATAAACTACGGTTATCCTTATTTTGGATATCCTCCTTATATGGGATATCCGATTTATGGTAACAGGGTTCCATACAAGTTGTCTTTAGATATTCAATCAATAAAGATTGATTATAAAAGCAGGATAAAAGAAACAAGAAAGGATAAAAGTTTGAGTCATTCTCAAAAAAGAGCGCAAATACGTTCTTTAAAAACGGAAAGAGACCAGGCAATAATTGATGCGCAAAAAAACTTTGTGCGCTCAAGAAGGATGAAAAATAATTCAAATACCGGGCAGTATTAAAAAAATAACTGTAAAAGATCTATATCACCTGGTTTTTTAAAAGATCTTCGAAAGAATCTCTTTTTCGAATGAGCACTGATTCACCATTCACGTTTAAAACCTCAGCGGGTTTTAAACGTGAATTAAAATTTGAAGACATTTCAAAACCATAAGCTCCGGCATTATAAAATACTATTAGATCACCTTCCCTGACTTCATTAATTTTTCTATCCCATGCAAAGGTGTCTGTCTCACAAATATTACCTACTACAGAATATATGTTTTCTTTCCCATCCAGGTTACTGATGTTTTCTATGCGATGATACGCATCATAAAACATCGGCCTGATAAGATGATTAAAGCCACTATCAATACTAACAAAAGTTGTTCCGGCAGTTTCTTTCATAACATTTACGGTAGTTACAAAATACCCGCATTCGCTAACCAAAAACTTACCGGGCTCAAACCACACCTGCAAAGGTCTGCCACCAGGATTAGGATGCGAAGCAAATAATTCATTTACCTTTTTTGCCAGCAAATTAATGTCCGTTTCCGTATCGCCTTCTTTGTAAGGAACCTTAAATCCTCCGCCAAGATCAATTACCGCGAGCTCTTTAAAATGAGGAATAATATCAAATAATACTTCAATGCCTTTTACAAAAACATCTACGTTCTCTATTTCGCTACCGGTATGAATATGCAAATCGTTTATATGCAAATTATATTTATCAACTACTGCCAGTATTTTCTCTACCTGCTCTATCGGAATTCCGAATTTACTTTTTTCATGGCCCGTAGAAATTTTAATGTGTCCGCCAGCCATAATATTCGGACGTAAGCGAATACCTACCGAGTAAGTATGTCCAAATTTTTTTCCGAATTTTTCAAGATTCGATAAGCTGTCAATATTAATAATAACACCAAGTTCTTGTGCTTCTTCGATTTCACTAAATGCAATTCCGTTTGATGTATATAAAATTCTCTGAGCCGAAAACCCTGCATGCAAGGCAAGCTTCACTTCATTAATAGAGCTACAGTCAATTTTAGCGCCGAGTGATTTAACATACCTGAGAATATTAATGTTGGTTAAGGCCTTACATGCATAAAAAAAAACTGCATTGGAATTTTCAAACGCAACCGCTAGCTTGTTATATTGTTCCTTTATTTTTTCTGCGTGATAAACATAAACTGGCGTACCAAATTCCCTGGCAATGCCTGCCAATTGTTTATGAGATAAAACTTCTGACATGAATGGAAATTAATAAATAATGATAGCGTTATAAATGATTGAAGCAGTTATATTCCAAAAGATTAATAATTTATTTTTATTCTGAAGTTTTTGTAACATCTTCTTCGGAGATATTGCCGGTTTCGGAAACAATCTCAAGATTACTTTCATCATTTATTTCTTTAGCAGAATAAGCGCTTTCAATCTTTGTGGCCTCAATTATTTCCTGGTTTAAAACTTCTCTTATTTTAGGAAGATCGTTAGGACTATTTATTCCAAAATAATCCATAAAAGATTTTGAAGTTCCATAAATTAAAGGCTTTCCAGGCGAATCCTCATTTCTCCCTGAAATAACTACCAGATCTTTTTCTAATAATTTTTGCACCGCGTAGTCGCAGTTCACGCCGCGTATAATTTCTATTTCAGATTTGGTAACGGGCTGCTTGTAGGCAATAATAGAAAGTGTTTCAAGCGATGCCACTGAAAGCTTTTTTAAAAATCTATCGCCATTAAGTTGTGCAATTGTTTTATGATATTCTTTTTTTGTAAGAAATTGTAATCCGCCTCCGCTTTCCACCACTTCAAAAGAATAAAATTCTGATTGATACTTTTCTATTATGGCGTTTATAGCAGCTTCTACCTGCTCTTGCGTGGCACGGTCTTCAATAAAACCGAATGCATTATTAATAAGATCGACCAATTCGTTACAGGCCAAAGGCTTTTCACTGGCAAAAATCAGCGCTTCTATATTTGGGATTATTAAGCTGAGTTCCATTTTAAATTTGCTGATTCAGTGATTAGCTGGTTAATAATTATTATCCCTGTAATGCTGCTGCTCCGCTTACTATTTCTGTAAGTTCTGTTGTAATAGCTGCCTGCCTTGCGCGGTTGTAACTTATTTTTAAAGATTTTAAAAGCTCTTCAGCATTGTCTGTAGCCTTATCCATCGCAGTCATCCTTGCTCCATGCTCACTTGCATGCGCATCAAGCATTGCTTTATACAACTGTGTGTTCAATATTTTTGGCATTAATTCTTCTATAAGAATATTTTTATCGGGCTCAAAAATAAAATCAGCTTTTGTTGCCCCCTTCTTTCTTTCCGTTTTTTTCACGGGTAAAAATTGTTCTGCAACAAATTTTTGAGTCCCCGCGTTTTTGAATTCACTATAAACAAGCTCTACAGCATCAACGTCGCCTTTTGCAAAAGAATCCATAGCAAATTTTGCTGTGGCAGCTACGTTTTCAAAACTTAAATCGGCAAAAATATTCCAGTAAAGATCAATTACCTTAAACTTGTTTTTTGAGAAATGCTCATATCCTTTTTTTCCCAGCGGAAGTAACTCTGCATTACCTTTTGCAGCCTGGTCCGGATATTTTTCTTTAATAATCTGTTTTGCGAGTTTGATTAGATTACTGTTGTAGCCTCCACAAAGTCCCCTGTCGCTGGTTATTACAATTATCAGAACCTTTTGTACAGGCCTTTCGGCAGCAAGCGCCATACTCATATTACCATCGGCATTACTCACAATATTTCCGAGCATCTCCTGTAGCTTTTGCGCATAAGGCCTCATTTGAATAATAGCGTCCTGGGCTCTTCGCAATTTAGCAGCACTCACCATCTTCATAGCCTTGGTTATTTGCTGGGTACTCTTTACACTTTGAATGCGGTTTCTGACTTCTTTTAATGCGCCACTCATTTTTTTTGTTTATGAGCTGCAAAGTTAAGTGAATGAGGGTACAAAACCATGTCAGCGATCCTAAATCCTTTCAACGATTTAATAATTGTAAACTTTCTATTTATAAAATGCCAGCGGCAAGCATAAAAAAAATTAATCACAAAAGTTTTGTTCTAATTTTGCCCCGCAAAAAATGAGTAATTTAAAAAATCAAATTCGGTATAATGAAATTTAAATGGTGGAAAATATTGTGTATTGTTTTGATGTTTTTCACATTTATTGCCGGTTTTTTAATTAAGGTGCCACACGTTGGCAATCTTTATGAAAGCATCCGCAATTTTTTCTTTCATGTACCTATGTGGTTTGGGCAAATTGTTCTATTTTCTCTTTCTATGGGTTACTCTATTTCCTACTTACGTACTCAAAATATTAAGGACGATATCTATGCATCGGAATTTGCAAAAACAGGAATTATTTTCGGAACTTTAGGATTGGCCACAGGTTCTATTTGGGCCACATATACGTGGGGAGAGCCATGGAGTAATGATCCGAAGCAAATAGCTGCTGCAATAGCCGTACTAATTTATCTTGCATACGTTGTGCTCCGGGGCTCAATGACTGATATTGATAAAAAAGCAAGGGTAAGCGCAGTTTATAATATTTTTGCCTACTTTATTTACATCCCGTTAATAATGATATTGCCGCGACTGGTTCAATCATTGCATCCCGGTGGTATGGAGGGAGCTAAAGGTGGCGGTAATCCTGCACTTGGCGGTGGCAGTCTTGATGCGACAATGAGAATGGTTTTCTGGCCGGCTGTGCTGGGCTGGGTTCTTTTAGGGATTTGGATTAGTAACCTTAAGATAAGATTGAGCCTGGTTGCTCATAAAAATTTAATTAAATAATTAGTATGTCTTACAAGCGTTTAACCCTGGCAGTTATATTGTCATTTTCCTTCTTATTATCCTTTGCACAATCTGCTTCAGATTCTACCGGCAGTGGAATGAATAGTGTTATGAGAAGCCATGATAAAATATATGTGGTAATGGTTGTTTGTATTACGATTCTCGCCGTTCTTTTTTTATACCTCGTAAGGATTGATACTAAAGTTTCGAAAAAAGAAAAGGATTTATAATCCCCGTTGAATAAATATTAAACCCTAAAAGTGTTTAAAAAAATAATTATAAGTTTGGTTTATAAATCATTTCAAAATACATTTTATGTCGTCTGCAGTACCGTATAGTTTTTTTCAGAATGTTGAAAGAAGTTTTGATAAAGCTGCTATTTTCACCAGTTGGGATCCTGGTATTTTAGAACAGATAAAACAGTGTAACAGCGTTTACCAAATGCGTTTTCCTATAAAAAGAGAAAATGATGAAATTGTAACAATTGAAGCTTACCGGGTTCAACATTCACATCATAAAACTCCTTGTAAAGGTGGTATTCGTTTTAGCCTTGCAGTTAACCAGGACGAAGTAATGGCATTGGCCGCACTAATGACTTATAAATGTGCGATTGTAAATGTTCCTTTTGGTGGTGCCAAAGGCGGAATTAAAATTAATCCAAGAGAATATACTCCTTATGAACTGGAGAAAATAACACGACGCTATACCGCTGAATTAATAAGGAAAAATTTTATAGGACCGGGAACTGATGTGCCAGCACCAGATTATGGAACGGGTGAAAGAGAAATGGCATGGATACTTGATACTTATTCTGCTATGCATCCCGGTGAAATTGATGCTGCAGGTTGTGTAACAGGTAAACCCGTAACACAGGGCGGAGTTCGTGGAAGAAAAGAAGCAACCGGCCTTGGCGTTTTTTATGGTTTAAGCGAAGTATGTAAAATGCCTTCTGTTATGGAAAAGCTCGGTCTGCCGTTAGGTGTAAAAGGTAAGCGCATTTGCGTGCAAGGATTAGGAAATGTTGGCTATCACAGTGCATTATTTTTTCAACAGGCCGGAGCTATCATCGTTGGCCTTGCAGAATATGAAGGTGCTATCTGGAGTAAAGATGGGCTTGACGTTGATAAAGTTTGGCTACATCGTACCAAAACCGGCTCCATCCTGGATTTCCCTGATGCAAAAAATTTTGCAAAAAATATGGATGCATTGGAAATGGAGTGCGATATTTTAATTCCGGCTGCTTTGGAAAATGTAGTAAATGGTGAAAATGCATCACGAATAAAAGCTAAAATAATTGGTGAGGCTGCTAACGGACCACTTACACCGGAAGCAGATGAAATTTTGAATTTAAAAGGAGTATTGGTAGTACCGGATATGTACTTAAATGCCGGAGGTGTTACTGTTAGTTATTTTGAATGGCTAAAAAACCTTAGCCATGTACGTTATGGTCGTCTTGAAAAACGATTTACAGAAAATATGAATAATCATATCCTGGGGCAACTGGAGGAACTAACGGGGAAACAGGTAAGTGCTTATGAAAGAGATTTCATAATGCATGGCGCGGACGAAGTTGATTTGGTAAGAAGCGGGCTTGAGGAAACCATGATAACTGCTACGCGGGAGATTGTTGATATCTGGCAAAAAAATCCTGCAATACCTGACATGCGGACTGCTGCTTATGTATGTGCAATAAATAAAGTAGCTACTTCTTATGCTGAGCTTGGAATATTCCCATAAAATTTTGAGCGCAAATTTTTCAACCCAGTTAAATTCTAAATTCAGGGAATATATTTATTTCTTCGAATTGATTACCCGTTTTTTTAAAGCCAAGGCAATAGTTTCCGTTTGTTATTATAAGATATTCTGCAGGTAATGTAATATGATAGCGCAGAATTTGTTCCAATGCTTTTTTGGAAAGAGAAACATTCATCTCCTTGCATTCAATTATCATAAAAGGAAGTGAATCTCTTGTATAAATTACAATGTCACAACGCTTTTTCAGCTCCCCTAGTTTAATTTCTTTTTCGACCGCAATCAGAGAAGCAGGATAATTTTTCAGGATAAGATATTGAATCATATTTTGGCGCACCCATTCTTCCGGAGTAAGTAAAAGCCATTTTTTTCTTATCACATCAAAAACTTCGTTTAAGCCTTCCCGTTGTCTTGTCTTAACCTGCTTTTTTGGAAATGCAATTTTTATCATTTTCTTACTTTAGGAAATTTACAGCCACTCGTCATTCCTTCATACAAATCTAAAATCGTATTTTTATTCAAAGCAAATAAACAATTATTGATTATAAAAAGATGAAAACAAAAAAAGAAATAGTGAATAACTGGCTTCCAAGATATACCGGCGAAAAGCTGGCAAACTTTGGAAAGTACATTCTTTTAACCAATTTCAGTAATTACGTAAAGCTCTTTGCTGATATGCACAATGTAAAAATTGTCGGATTAGATAAACCAATGGAATGTGCTACTGCAGATGATATTACGATAATAAATTTTGGCATGGGTAGTCCGGGTGCGGCAACAATTATGGACCTGTTAAGTGCTATTGAGCCCAAAGCAGTTTTATTTTTAGGAAAATGTGGCGGTTTAAAAAAAAGAAATACAATCGGAGATCTAATTTTACCAATTGCGGCTATAAGAGGTGAAGGTACCTCTAATGATTATTTTCCGCCTGAAGTCCCTGCGTTGCCCGCGTTTGCTTTGCAAAAAGCGATATCTACCACCATTCGGGATTATGCTTACGATTACTGGACAGGAACTGTGTACACCACTAACCGAAGAGTTTGGGAGCATGATGAAGAGCTTAAAACATACCTGAGAAAAATAAGAGCTTACGCAATTGATATGGAAACAGCCACAATTTTTACAGTTGGCTTTTACAACAAAATACCTACAGGCGCTTTGCTGCTGGTAAGCGATTCACCTATGGTTCCGGAAGGAGTAAAAACTGCGGAGAGCGATGTAAGCGTAACCACGCAATATGTAGAAAGGCATTTGAAAATTGGTATTGATTCGCTTAAACAATTAATTAATGATGGCCTTACTGTAAGGCATCTTAAATTTTGAATAATGTTTTCGCCAAAGAAAAGCGAACGCTGACTTACAGAGATTTTGTAGCACTAAGCATAACTTGCTTTAATGACTTATCCTCTTCTTCAAATAAAAAATTTAAGTGTTGATTTTAAAACAGAGTCAGAGAGTGTATCTGCAATCAAAAATATTTCGCTTCAAATAAATACAGGCGAAACGGTCGCCATTGTCGGCGAATCCGGTTCGGGAAAAACAGTTACTTCTTTGTCAATACTCCAATTACTGCCATCACCTCCCGCGATTTATAAAACCGGGGAGATACTTTTTTCAGAAGATGGGAATTCGCAGACAAACTTGCTCACACTACCTGGAAAATCTTTGCAAAAAATAAGAGGAAATAAAATTTCAATGATTTTCCAGGAGCCAATGACCTCATTAAACCCGGTACAGACGTGCGGCCAACAAGTAATGGAAACATTAATTCTTCATGAAAAAATATCGAACAGGGAAGCAAGGGAGAAAACCGTTGAGCTGTTTAATATGGTTAAGCTGCCCGATACTGCGTCTATGATTAGCCGTTATCCTCATCAAATAAGCGGGGGACAAAAACAGAGAGTCATGATTGCAATGGCGATGAGTTGTAACCCATCGCTGCTTATAGCAGACGAGCCAACCACAGCCCTTGATGTAACTGTTCAAAAAACGATTCTCCAGCTTCTGAAAAACTTACAGATAAAGCAAAAAATGGCTGTAATTTATATTACTCATGATTTAGGATTGGTTGGGGAAATTGCAGATAAAGTTGCGGTAATGTATAAGGGGGAAATTGTAGAAATCAATAACACAAAAGAAATTTTTTCCAACCCAACCCATCCATATACAAAAGCATTAATCAGTTGCCGGCCAACCGGATCATCAAAAGGAAAAAGGCTTTCGGTAGTTAGCGATTTTTTAGACGACAATCATAAAGAAATTAATTTATCTATCTCAGAATTTTCTTCGCAGCAGGAAACTGAATCAGACAACACTTTAGAAAATCCACTACTAGCGGTTGAAAATTTAAAAGTTTATTTTCCTTTAAAAAAAAGTTTTACAGGCAAAATACTTATCCAGTTAAAAGCCGTTGATGATGTAAGCTTTGCTGTTATAAAAGGAGAAACGCTTGGCTTGGTTGGTGAAAGCGGTTGCGGAAAAACCACACTGGGTAGGGCTTTAATAAGACTAATTGAACCAACAGGAGGAAATATTTATTTCAACAAAAAAAATATTGCACACATACCCAAAGAAGAATTCAGGAAAATGAGGAAAGATATTCAGATCATTTTCCAGGATCCGTATGGTTCTTTAAATCCAAGAATCACCATCGGGCAAGCGATAAGTGAGCCCATGAAAATTCATGAAATATTACCGACTGCAAAACAACGAAAAGAAAAAATAATAGACTTGTTGCAAAAGGTGGATTTAAAGCCTGAACATTTTAACCGGTATCCTCATGAATTTAGCGGCGGACAACGACAACGAATTTGCATTGCAAGAGCACTTGGTCTTAATCCTGATTTTATTATTTGCGACGAAAGTGTATCTGCGCTTGATGTAAGTGTTCAGGCGCAGGTTTTAAATTTATTGAATGACCTCAGGAAAGAATTTGGCTTCACAACCATTTTTATTTCGCACGACTTGGGTGTTGTTCATTATATAAGTAATCGAGTCATGGTAATGAATAAAGGAAAGATAGAGGAAACCGGAACAGCAGATGAAATTTATTACAATCCTAAAAGCGAATACACACAAAATTTAATTGCGTCTGTACCAAAATTTATCTTTTAAAACAGAAACCGTATTGACAACAGATTATTCGTTGTCAAACCGGTTGTAATTATTTCTCAAATAAAAAACGCTGCCACTTTTATGCGATAGAATCAACATCTTTCTAAGCTCTTTTTCGAATTGCATATTTAAAGCCTCATCATCGCTGATTTTTTTATCGGTAAGTTTTGCAAGATCACCATCGGAATTGATTTTGATTATATCAAAAGGCTGCACACCACTAACTCCTATTTTCCAATCATCCTCATCCTTGACGCGGTATTTAAAAAAATACACACGTCCTCTTTTGCCATTATAGTTAATATCCGTTGAATATACAAACTGAACGGAATCTATTTTACCAAAAGCGTTTTCAGCCAAAAGAATACTTTTAGCAATCTGCTGCTGGCTGCGATATGCTAACGGGAATTTTTCTTCAAGGTTTATTTTTTTTAATGCTCCATAAAAGTCCGCCCGATGTTTATCAGATTTTGCAAGTGATAACAAAATGCTGTCAGGAACATCTTTTTTATTTTTTAGCAATAATATTGCTGCATCAAGCTGCACATCTGCATCTTTGGAAAGGAGCAGCTTATCCATAAATTTTTCTACCACAGGTTTTTTATCATAAAACGGCATAAGCAACCTGGCATATCTGCCAAGCTTAGACGCAGATTCATTGTAACGATCGTAATTGTAATCTTCCCTGTCATCGTCATTACCATCGTCACTTTTTTCCTTTCGCATTAATTTTTCGTCTCTTGCCTGTTGTTTCTTTAATTCTATTTTGGCATCAAAATAAATTTTTGTAAAAAAATCTTCATAGTCTTTTGCAGCTACCAGATTGCTGTCCACGAGATCTGCCAGGAGTGAAGTAACATTATCTTTATAGTCTTCAATCGTCAGAAGCTGCAATATTTCCGGAAACATTTTTTTTGCAAGAAGAAGTGAATCCCTGATATCTTCAAAAAGATCTGAATATTCATTGGCATTTTCAAACAAGGGAGGATCCTGGATAATTAAATCTTTTAATAAATTATAAGATTCTTTTGTCTCATTTTTTGCAAGCGCCTTTATTACATTATTTTGAAAAGTTGATGTATCCACCGCGTTTTCATAAACGCGCTTCAAAAATTTTACGACCGGCTCAGCTGCACCTGGCTCATGTATATATCCAAATTCCCTGATCACTTTTGATTTGGTTTCAAAATATTCTTTATCGCCGTATTGCAGGCTTTGAATAATTGCTGATAGTTGCGGAATGTCTTTTTGAGTATAGTAAATATTAGGAAGAGCAGCCAGTACATTAGCATGAGTTACACTGTCCTTATTATAAAAATCTTTGAAAAAAATATCTTTTTTATTTGCGTAGATATTAAATTGAGATGAGTCACCAGTTGGTTTAAAACTGGAAAAAAATGTTTTTACGAAAACGCTTTCTGCACCCGAACTGTCTGTCATAGCAGCTATTCTGTACAACCTGTCCTTATTAACTAAAAGCATGCGTTTAATAGACCGGGAGGTATTTGTATCTCTGATGGCAAAAGTATACGCAGTCAGGTTTTTACTAATTGAGAATGAATCGGCAGAAGACAAAACCATATCATCGTTTGCCAGGTAGCTTTTTATTTCTTCATTGCGAAAATCAGTTCTGCTTTTCGTTTGATAGTAGTTTGGAAACTGCTGCATAGCAACAGAAATAATTTCTCCTGTGCTATCATTTTTAAAAAATGCATTTTTGGTTTTCGGCCAGTAAGGCTGATAGTTATTATTATATAAATTTTCGTTGGATACATTTTCAAGCAAAGCCCTGAAGTTTTCGTCGACTTCAGGAACTACTGAAGTCATTACGCTGTAATGCATGAAGGTATCGGTAACCTGCCTGGCAGGCGCATATTTAAAAGGTGTAAATTCAAATGAAGAAAAAAAGGAAGAAAAATCTGTTGAAGAATCTTTAGCTTTTGCAGCCAACAGAAAATACTGTGGCCCTTTAATAATTATTTTCTCTTTGACAAAACTTCCATCATCCGCTTTTTGCATCACATCCATGCAAGGATATCCTTTAAACAGGCCATGCGTACTGCTAATTTGTTCTTGTATAAATTTTGACGCTTTAAATGATTCATTAACCAGGTCAAGATCAAATGTATCCTCGTCAAGAAAATTAAAATTGTTTACTGTTTTTTTAAAAATGAGAAATGAATTGCCGGAGGTTTTATCTGTGGCTTCATATTCCCACCTGTCAATATCATCTGCAACTGTTGTATTTAAAAACTGGTGTGGCTGTTGAGGAAGGTCAATGGTAAAGCCACCCGATTGGGGTTGAAAATTCAAATGCCGGTTTTCATTTTCGGGTAATTGAATTGATCCAAAAAATTTTGTTGCTTCCGGGCCAGCTTCAATATAAGATTCTTTGCCGCTCATTTTAAAAACCAGTACTTCAAAAGGTGTTACATAAATCTGGTATCGTTGCATATCGCCTCTTCGCGTTTTGTTGGTAATGTCAATACCATTATATCCGTTCAGTGTAATTGATTTTTTTTCAATAATTTTTCCCGGAATGTTTTCGTACAATAAGCTATCTATTTTTTTATAAATTTTTTCAACGGAGTCTCCGCCAAAGGCGCTATAAGTTTGTACCCTTGTAATAATGTAATAAGTGCCGTTGCTCATGTCAGCATACTGGCTTCTGTCAAGCCCCGAGCCATCTGTCGACATTTTATACAAATTTCCCGGAACTGAAACCGTGTACGCGCCATCAGGATTTTTGTAAGGATAAAAATTTACAGGAACTTTTTGCTTGTCAATTGCATTTTGCTGAAAAGCATTTCTATTGTCCATTTTAACCGGCCTTAGCTTATAACCTTTTTTTCTTAATAGTTCAATAACGCCTCTGTCGCCGGGCAAATGCGCAGCGCCAACCCCAACAAACAAAGAATTTTTTTTAAGTATTGTATCGATAGAGTTAGCCTGGATTTCATTTCGCTTCAATAAAAATTTTTCGCGAAAGGCTTTCGATTCCTGCAATATGGTTTCTAATGAATCCAGCAAATCCAGGTCTCCGCGACGATAGGCATCTTCAACTTTTTTCTCCATTTCGTACGGCGACTCCCGACCTGCATCGTAGCTCTTTCTCTTTTCTTTTGCCATGTCTGAATAGGCTTCCAGTATTATTTTTTCTGTAGAGAAATAGTCCTCCACGCCAGTTGTTATCTTTCCTAATTTTTTTGCCGTTTGATAAATATAAAGATCAAGAAAAGTGTCTTCTTCAAAATCTTCCTTGGATTTATAAGTGCGATAAAGAAGACTGTTAACCACCGTGGGTTCTGATTGCAGCGCATCCCTCAGCTCATCTTCATAATTTTCAAGCTGAAAAGATTTTTCATTCAGATAATCGTTAGGAGTCGACTGTATAAAATTTTTATAATTATGCTGGAGCTTGTCAAGATTTACCATTTCTCTTTGCCAGATATCCGGGTTAAGCTCAATAGCTACAGCAGCTACATTTTTCAAAGCGTAATAAAAAGAATCCGCCAGGTGAAAAACCATCTTGCTGCTTACATGCATGGTTCCAAAAAGATATGATGGAGTTTTCAAACCATTACCACTTATCTCCCACAAAAGGCTTTGGTATTTTTTTGAGGGAGTATGTTGAGCAAATGTTTTATCTGTGAGAAGAAAAACAAGAAAATAAAAAAATATTCCAAAGAAAATTTTTGTTTTCATAAGCAGTAATAAATATAGAATTAATCTAAAGATGCAGGGAAGGGAAGTTTTTACCGAACATTTCGCTTCCGTATAAAATTAAATGTATTTAACTATTATATTTTCACTCACAATATTTTTACCCAAGTATTTTATGAAAAAGTATTACCTTCGCACACTTAAAAAAATCATGCCGTAACATGATAAGTGGCCCGCCGAGGCTGGCACATATCTCTGTAAAACAGTAATGGCATGTGACAATTAACTATAAAATTATAATTGCACATGAAACTTAGTCAATTTAAATTTGACCTCCCTCTTAATCTTATTGCTCAAAATCCTACTAAAAGAAGAGAAGACAGCCGGTTAATGGTAATCGAAAGAAAAACCGGAAAAATTGAAAATAAACACTTCAAAGATATTCTCGATTATTTTGATGACAAAGATGTTTTTGTAGTAAACAACACAAAAGTTTTTCCTGCGCGTATGTATGGACGTAAAGAAAAGACCGGTGCAAAAATTGAGGTTTTTCTTTTAAGGGAATTGCATAAGCAAAACAGGCTATGGGATGTAATTGTTGATCCTGCCCGTAAAATTCGCGTGGGTAATAAATTATATTTTGGCGAAAGTGACGAACTGGTTGCAGAGGTAATTGATAACACCACAAGCCGCGGAAGAACAATTCGTTTTTTATGGGATGGCCCTGAGGAAGAATTCAGAAAAATGCTTTACCTCATGGGCGAAACTCCTTTGCCAAAATATA
>JBEPVC010000001.1:0-54204 GCA_041691235.1 Chitinophagaceae bacterium | reverse complement strand
AAGCAATTTGAAAGATATAAGTCTTTCAAATTGCTTTTAAAAAATTTGCCATAAATTACTGGTCTGCTTTACGCAATTTACTTTCTATATTGATATTGCCTGTTGCGTCTGATTTAATGTTGTACACATTCTTGTCGTCCTGCAATATAATATGATAGGTAAACTCCCCTTCTGAGTTAATCTCAGTAATGCCAAATATTTTTTTGCCGGGATATCTTTCATTCACTTTTGCTTTAATAAAAGGAGACAGTTCAGATGCGCCATAATAGCGTTTAGTGCTCATTATTGTTCCATCAGTGTTGTAATCAATCCGGCAAGATGAATTATCTGTATTAGTAAAGTATACTTCATAATAATTATCAAATGTGTACCATGAAGGCTGCTTTACTTCAGGAAACGCTTCGTGAAAAACTTTTAAAACTTTTTCACTAACATCACGTGGAACTGCAAAAATAGAAGTAGAAGAAACCAAGGCAAACAGGCAGATAAAAAGAATCTTTTTCATAATTATAATTTTTATATGGTTAAGGAATCGGATGTGAAATTAATATGGTTACAAAGCGTTTACAAGGCAATTGTGATCGCCGGTAACTCAATGTGGTAGCGGTTTTCGTTAATACAAAGTTAACAGGCAAGGCGAAGTACTATATTAAAAAATTGAAGAATGATTTTTGGATACTGAAGCAGTTTTTCTTTTATTTATATACGGCATAAATGACTTTTCTTTTTTTTTAATTTATGGATAAATGGCATTTAAATTCTTTCGAAGTACTAAATTCTTCGTAGATTAAGTATTTGCCTAAATCGTTTCAAATAAACCAGGTTATTTTTAATTTTTGACGTTATTTATGATTGATAAAACCTTTAAGGTTTCAGTAACTTTGTTTAATGCAGGAATATTTACAGGGATTAAATGAACCTCAACGAGAAGCGGTATTGCATCGCGATGGGCCTATTATGATTGTAGCTGGCGCCGGAAGTGGAAAAACAAAAGTGCTTACAACCCGAATTGCTCATTTGTTGGCAACAGGCGTAGATCCATTTAATATATTGGCGCTCACCTTTACTAATAAAGCTGCTGCCGAAATGAAAGAACGCGTGGAGAAAATACTTGGTAACAATGAGGCTAGAAATATTTATATAGGAACTTTTCACTCAGTATTTGCAAGAATTTTAAGAGCCGAAGCAGATAAGCTTGGTTACCCTCGGAACTTTACTATATATGATACTGATGATGCAAAAAGCGTGGTAAAAACGGTGGTGAATGAAATGAATCTCGATGACAAACATTACAAACCTAATATTGTTTACAATAGAATTTCTGCGGCTAAAAATGCATTAATAACTCCTGAAGAATATATTAATGATTATGGCTTACAGCAGGAAGACATGCGATCAAATCGTCCGTTGATTGGCCAGGTATATAATGCCTATTGTAAGCGTTGCTTTAAAAATGGTGCGATGGACTTTGATGATTTGCTTCTTAAATTTTATTTATTGCTAAGCACACATCCGGAAAGCCTGAGTAAATACCAGCGCAAGTTCAAATACATAATGATTGATGAATACCAGGATACGAATACTGCACAGTATCAAATTATAAAGCTGTTGGGGGCAATGCATGAAAACGTAGCCGTGGTAGGCGATGACGCCCAAAGTATTTATAGTTTTCGCGGTGCAACTATTGAAAATATTTTACGGTTTCAAAAAGATTATGACGATGTGAAAGTGGTGATGCTCGAACAGAACTATAGAAGTTCACAAAGTATTCTTCACGTTGCAAATAATGTTATTGCAAATAATAAAGGCCAGCTTCCAAAAAAATTATGGACAAGCAATGAAGAAGGAGAAAAAATAAAACTGGTGCGTACTGCAACTGATAACGATGAGGGAAAATATGTGGCCGATGCAATACAAGAGCAAAAATTACGCAACCATTATCGCAATGCGGATTTTGCAATATTATATCGCACCAATGCGCAGAGCCGGGGTTTTGAAGAAAGTCTTCGGCGAATGAATATCGCTTACCGTATTTATGGCGGCATAAGTTTTTATCAAAGAAAAGAAATCAAGGATTTTCTTGCTTACTTACGCGTAGTAGTAAATCCAAACGACGAGGAAGCCCTTAAGCGAATTATTAATTTTCCTGCGAGAGGTATTGGAAAAACTACAGTTGAAAAAGCGGTTCTTTTTGCCAATGAAAATAACGTTTCCATGTGGCATGTTCTTGAAAGAGCCGCAGAGTTTGGCTATAAATCCTCCACGCTTGAAATCATAAATAACTTTGTTATCATGATTAAAATGTTTCAAAGTGAATTGCTGAAAAAAAATGCTTATGATCTCTCAATACTTGTTGGCAAAAATACTTCAATAGTAAAAGAGCTTTTTAATGATAAAACTACTGAAGGGCTGGCGCGATATGAAAATATCCAGGAGCTGCTTAATTCAATAAAAGAATTTACAGAAACACCTACTGAAGATGGTGAGCTTCTTGATAAAAGCCTTGGCAGCTACTTGCAGCAAATAACTTTATTAACCGATGCAGATGACGATAAAGGTGAAAACGATGTTGTAAAGTTAATGACTATTCATGCGGCAAAGGGTTTGGAGTTTCCGGTAGTATTTGTTGGAGGACTTGAAGAAACACTTTTTCCGAATGCAATGTCAATTAATACCCGGGAGGAGCTTGAAGAGGAAAGAAGATTATTTTATGTAGCAGTTACGCGCGCCAAGCAAAAGTTGTGGCTAACGTATGCGAATACACGCTATCGCTTCGGCAATCTTGCTCAAAATGAACCTAGCAGGTTTATTGATGAATTACCGGAGGAAAGACTTGACAAAGCATTTGCAGGAGGTAATATGCGCAACAATCAAACAAATCTTTGGAATCCGTTTGATAAAATAAAAACAAATTTCGGAACTAACCGGAGCGACGCTCCCAAAGAAAGGCCATCTTATATTGTATCAACGCCTGTTATTAAAATAAAAGAACATACTCCTTCCCCAGACTTTGCGCCAAGCGATACAAGCAATTTACAGCAAGGTCAGAAAATTGAACATCAGAAATTTGGATTTGGGGAGGTAATTAAGATGGAAGGTGCAGCACACAATCCCGTTGCTACTGTAAAATTTGAACACAACGGTGAAAAAAAGATTATGCTTAATTATGCCAAATTGAGAATAGTCGAGTAAGATTCTGTCATTTTCGAAAACCGAAATTTTTTTTAATAAGCATATAACTTAACAGAATTCGAAGAATATTGCCTCGAATTCTTATTAACTTTGTTACCTTAATTTTTTCTTATGATTAAAACAGGCAATCCCGTAATAAGCATATATACTGAAATGACGCCTAATCCCGAAACAATGAAGTTTGTTGCAAACAAACTCTTGTACCCGGGAAAGAGCATAGATTTCCAGGATGAAAACGGCGCTTCAGTTTCACCGCTTGCAATGCAGTTGTTTAGTTTTCCTTTTATTAAATCGGTATTTATAGCAAGTAATTTTGTAACCCTTACAAAAACGAACGATACTGAAGATTGGCAGGATGTAATTCCTTCAATAAAACAATTTTTGAAAGAATACCTGGAAGAAGGAAAGCCTGTTGTGAATGAAGAAGAATTGGCATTAAGAAAATCAGAGAGCTCAAACACAGTAAGTGCAGACGACGAAGATGTGGTAAAGCGAATTAAGGAATTGCTTGAGAATTATGTGAAGCCGGCTGTTGAAATGGATGGTGGCGCTATCCAGTTCAGAAGTTATGAAGATGGCAAGGTAAATTTAATGTTGCAGGGAAGCTGTAGCGGTTGCCCTTCATCAATGATTACCTTAAAAGCAGGTATTGAGGGAATGATGAAACGAATGATACCAGAAGTAAAAGAAGTGGTGGCAGAAGCTGAGTAGTAATATTTTGAATAAATAATTCAGGCATCTTTTTATAGATGCCTTTTTTATTTTATTCCAACTTATTTTTGACCTTCAACTTTCTAATTGAGTTTTACAGAAATCTGTCAAAGGTTTATATCGGGTATGCAGCAGACCTCTTTGCTGGAATATATTGCTGTATTCTTCGGCATTGCAAGTGTATGGTATTCACGGGCTGAAAAAATTCTCGTTTATCCCGTAGGGTTAGTTAACACTATTATTTACGTTTATATCAGTATTAAAGGAAGTTTGCTTGGCGAGGCATCTGTTAATTTTTATTACACGGTAATGAGCATTTACGGATGGATATTGTGGGCAAAAAAAAACCAGCAACAGGAACATATAGTTCTTATAACGTGGTCAAATAAAAAAGAATGGTTGCAGGAGATTCTTTTTTTCGTTGCTTTTTACATTGCGATTTTCAGCGCTCTCACTTATCTTAAAAAAGATTTTGCGCCCGGCGCTATTCCATGGGCAGATGCTTTTGCCAGCGCCACAGCGTTTACGGGTATGTGGCTTATGGCACGTAAAAAAGTAGAAAGCTGGTATTGGTGGATAGCAACTAATATTGCTTCCATTCCATTATACTTTGTAAAACATTATGTATTTACAAGTGTTTATTATTTCATATTGCTTATAATGGCTTTTTGGGGGTTAAGAGAATGGATTAAAAGAGCAAAAAAACATTCACTTGAAAAAGAAGAGTTACCCGAATGGAAACAGTAAAAAAAATTGTTGTTATCGGGCCTGAGTCAACTGGCAAAAGCACTTTGTGTGCTCAGCTTGCTGATCATTTTAAAACCTCATGGGTTTCCGAATATGCAAGGGAGTATTTAGAAAAATATGGAACTCATTATTCTTACGAAGACTTACTTACTATCGCAAAAGGCCAAATTGATTTGGAAGAAAACAGTTTGAAAAATTCAAAATTGAAAATTGAAAACTCAAAATTATTTATTGACACAGACTTGTATGTAATGAAGGTGTGGTGTGAGTTTGTTTTTAATAAATGCCATAACTGGATTTTGAACCGGATTGCTGAAAGAAACTATGATTGCTATCTCTTATGCAATATAGATTTGGAATGGGTTAAAGATGCGTTGAGAGAATATCCTGATAAAAGCGTGAGAGAAAAACTGTATCAATATTATAAAGATATTATGATTAACCAGCCAGTGCCCTGGTTTGACATTACTGGTAGTTACGAAGAGCGGTTTGAAAAAGCAGTGAAGATTATTGAAGCTAACTGCTGATAATGCGATTTACTATTTTAATAAAGCCTGGATGTCCGGGTCAGCCTCAAGGTTGTTCATCTGTCTTAAAATCCAGGGATATCTTAAAGCTACATGAGCCGATAGTGGTTGTATCGTATAGCCCTGGGGGTTAGGAAGGCAAGCGGCTATTAATGCAGCCTCTTTTCTTGACAGATTTTTAGCCGGCTTGTGAAAGTAATGTTGTGCTGCAGCTTCAACACCAAAAATTCCTTTGCCCATTTCGGCTACATTTAAGTACATCTCAAGGATTCTTTTTTTACTCCATACATTTTCAATCACGAAAGTGAAATATACTTCCAGTCCTTTGCGCAGGTAACCTCCGTGCTGCCATAAAAAAACATTTTTGGCAACTTGCTGGCTAATTGTGCTGGCGCCCCGTAGTGATTTGCTTTTTTGATTATGCTTCATGGCTTTTTGAATGCTTTTAAAATCGAAGCCGTTGTGATCCGGGAAAAGTTGATCTTCGCCCGCCATCACCGCAAGCTTTGCATTTGCGCTTATCTCATTCATGTTTACATAATCCCTATGCAGTCCGTTTCCATGAACAAGGCTTCCAATCTGTGTGATAGTAATTGGGGGATTTATCCATTTGCAAAAAAGAATGTACAATAGTGAAAACAAAAATTCGTACAGAAAAAACTTAAAGATAATTCGTAGAATTCTTGCAGGTAATTTTCTTTCCTTTTTTTTGGTTTTCAAAAGAGATATTTTTAATTCACCTTAATGTATTCGAGAGAATACTTTTTTCCCAATACTATTCCTTTACCATTTGTTTTAAGCAGCAGGTATCCTATTCCTGCAAGTACCGCTGCGCTACCTACAAGATAAGGACTTGCGTAATATCTCGAATTTGGTTTTGTAAAAAGCCATGTTCCAAGGCCAACTACAGTAAGCAATGTGCCGCCACCTAATAAAGCAGCTCCCGAGCCCGACCAGTTAAATTTATTATTCCTGTTTTTACCAAAGCCTGTTATTTCGTTATAGTTAATTGCAAACGGATATTTAGCAATAGTGTCTAAAATATATACACCAAGATTAGTGGGCATTTGTTTGATATCATAATAAATAAGAAACAAAGAATCGCGGGTTATAGATTTTATTACGCCACTGTAAGATCCGCCAGATGTATTAAAATCTATTTCGTTTCCGGGGAAGAAAGTTTGTAACGTGCGTTGATTTTTTTTCAAAATTAATATGTCCGAAGGCTGGGAATTACACGAAAAGAAACATAAAAAACTTATCATCAACACACAAAAAGGTTTCATTGGTGAAGGTGTTTTTTTATGAAGAATAAAACGCCGACCAGCAAAACGGTGCCAAATGTAAGTAAGATTAATCCTGATAGTTTATTAATCACTCTTATATTTTTTACAGTAAGCTTTTTCCGTAGCTTGCCTGCCAGTGTAACTTTGGCTATATCTGCGGAGACATTCATCAGGAATGCTGTTGCAAAAATAATGATTCGCTCTTTTACCGTGTGTGTTACATTAATGGCTGTTGCCGCTGTAAGCCAAAATGCCATTACTGCCGGGTTAAGAGTGTTTAAAAAAAATCCCTGCAGTGCAATCTTTGCGTGGTCACTCGCTTTTAGAGGAGGTAAGGAAATATCTTCCGGGTGAAGATGAACTTTTTTAAAAAACATATAATAGATCCCCATTGCCATTAAAAAAAGACTTCCGGCTATTCCAATTGGTTTTTTAAAATCGAGTAAGCGTGTAACTATTTCTGAAAAAACATTGCTTAATATTATTAGAAGAAAATCGCTTACCCATACACCGATTACAAAACTAAAGCCACCTTGCTTTCCATTGTTTACGCTTTGTTTGATTATTGTAAAAATTACGGGCCCAACAGAAATCACAAGTAGCAGGCCCATCGCAAGACCTTTGAGTATTGCTTCAAGAACATCTACCATTTACAGGAGAAGTATTTAATTATTTAGAAATAGAAGGATTATAAAACTACAATTAAAATTTCAACCAAAAGCAGGGCTATAATAAGCAGGAATGAAAAATTAAACTTTTTCTCCTTTCAAAAATTTTTGCCAATCCTGCAACATTTTTCCTTTTAATACTCTTGGAAATTTATGTTGCCCTCCTACCTTTCCTTTCGCTCTCATAAAATTCATAAAAGTTTCTTCACTTAGCACATCTACAAAAATTTCTTTGAGAGCGTGTTTTCTTTCTACTTCGTAATCGTCGTTCAGTTCTTTGAGCTTTTCGTCAATCATTATCTTTAAGTGTTCTGAGTTCACTTTATCATTTGTTGCAATAAACCAACGATGCGCAAAGAAACTGCCATAAGGTATGCCGGCTACTGTAAACTCTCCAATCGAAATATTAAGTTCCTCGCTCACTAACTCAATTGCTTTATTCATATTGTCTACACTCAAATGCTCACCCACAAGGCTGAGGAAATGTTTGGTACGGCCTGTAATAATGATTTCACATTTTTCAACATCAACAAATTTTACAGTGTCACCTATAAGGTAACGCCATGTTCCCGCATTTGTGCTGATAAGAATTGCATAATTTTTGTTTTCCTCTACCTCATGTATCATTAAAGTCTCGGGATTATCAACCATGTTTCCTTCGCTATCGAAATTTTTATAATCGAATGGCACAAACTCAAAAAAAATATTATTATTGATTGCAAGCCGCATTCCTTTCGCGTCCTGCCGGTTCTGATAAGCCAGAAATCCTTCACTCGCAAGATAGGTTTCAATGTAAGTGATAGGCTTACCGAGCAATTTATTAAATCCTTTTTTATATGGTTCAAGCGCAACTCCTCCGTGTACATAGAAAGCGAGATTGGGCCATATTTCATGAATATTTTTCAGATTATACCTTTCAATTACTTTTTCCATACAGAGTTGCACCCATGCAGGTACTCCTACAAGAAAAGCAATATCCCACTCAGGCGCTTTCTCAACAATTTCATCCAGCTTTTTTGACCAATCTGTATTCTTTGCAATTTTTTTTCCGGGCTTATACATTCCCTGGAACCAGAAAGGAATATTTTTAGCCTGTATGCCACTCAGGTCTCCGGCATAATAGGTTGCGGATTTTTGCAAATGTGTGCTTCCACCAAGCATCAGCCATCCCTTGCCTACATATTTTTTTGGTACATTATTATACGAAGCGAGGCTTATTAATTGCTTAAAACTTGTGAGGGTATTGGCTCTTATAAGCTCTTTTGTAATCGGGATATATTTACTTGAAGAATCACTCGTGCCACTGCTTAATGCAAAAAATTTAATGATACCAGGCCAGCAAACATCAGGTTTACCATCAAGCGCCCGATGCCACCATTCATGAAATATTTGACTGTAATCGTAAGTTGGCACAATCTTTTGAAACCGTTTTGCAGGAAACTTGCTTAACAGAATTTCATCGAAACGGTATTTTTGGCCGAACTCAGTGAATCGTGCTTTTTTAAGAAGCTTTGTTAACACTTTTACCTGCTGCCTCCTTGGAGAACTTACAGGGATATTTAATGCCCTTGAAAGATATTTCGGAAGTTTAATTTCGATGAATGCCATTCAAATATAAGTTGTAACCCCAACAAATTTAATCAATACTAAATGCAGATGTAATATTAATTTACAAATGGTTATCAGCGGGGAACGATTATAAATGGATTGCTTTGTAATTCGCGGCAATATCCATTATTTTTTTGGAATTACATACTGAAATGTGTAGAAATTTTATAAAAAAAGGGAGATATTATCAAACCATTTTTGCTGATGAGCGAGGTGCATGATTTGAGCTTTTGAGTTTACATGTAATTTTTCATAAATATTGGAGATATGCTTACGTACTGTGTAAACGCTTATATTCAGCGTTTGCGCAATCCTCTTGGCATCGTCTCCGTGAATGGTATATTGAAGTATCTCCTTTTCTCTGTCTGATAATAGATAATTCAGCGTATCATTTTCTTTGGTTGCGCTTGGAGAAGGCAACGAAGCTTTGCTTAGTAAATCAAGCGTTTTCCTTGCTATGGCGGGGCTCATTGGTGATCCTCCAAATTCGAGCGTATTAATAATTGCGCTGTAAATGGATCCCGCGTTTTCATCTTTAAGCAGGTAACCACACGCACCAGCTTTTATTGATTCAAATATTTTTTCTTCGTCATCAAAAACGGTAAGCACAATGAAATTGATTTGTGGATATAATTGCTTGGCAATTTCTATTGTTTGAATGCCGCTAAGGCCAGGCATTTCAAGATCCATAAAAATGAGCTTTGGAAGCTTATTTACCGGAAGACCTTTAAGTTGCTCGAGACAATCATTTCCATTTACAGCCATAAACACAATATCCAAATCCTCAAACAATTTTATCTTATGTTCAAAAGTATTTCGGTTGATGGCTTTATCATCCACAATGGCAATTAATGTGCTCATAGAAAAAAATTTGAATGTAAAATGATAAACTTCCTCATGACAAACAATACATATTTTGTAGTATTGCTATGATGATAAATTTACAATAGTTCCCCCGGTTTCTATATTTTTTATGGTTAGTGCAAAACCGGCTTCGCGGGCCCTTGACTTTATATTTATTAAGCCATTGCCTGTATTTTTTATAGCGGCAAAATCTATTCCCTTGCCATTGTCTTTTATACTTATACTTATTTGTGCGTCGGAATACAGGCTAATTTCTATTGTTTGCGCATTACTGTGCTTCAATGCATTTGTGACTGCTTCCTGTAAAATACGGAAAACGTGAAGCGCACGTACCGGCGGAAGCATGGCATCATGTTTAATATTTTCGTTGAATTCGATAGCAATGTCTGGATACGAAGAGCTAATTTTCTGCAGATAGATTTTAAAACGATCACTTATACCCGTTATAGAAATCTCATCTTTATTAAGCGCCCAAATAGTATCGCGGAGATTGGTCATAATTTCCGCAGCATTGTTTTTCAAAATCTGAAGCGATCCAACATTCATGTTTTCTTTTTGATAGAGCATATCATCTACATTGGCTGTAATTGCAGATGCATAAGCTCCCATATTATCATGAAGATCGGCGGCAATTCTCCTGCGCTCTTTTTCTTCCGCAGATGAAATTGCCAGGATGCTTAATTGTTTTTCTTCTGATAACAGTTTTTCCAGTTTCATTTTTTGTCTTCTCCGGTAATCTCTGAAAATGAGGTAGCTTATAATTATTGCCAACACCAACAGAGCAAATGAGCCGTAAATGAAATAGTTTTTTGTTACCAAATCAAATTTTTGTTGAATGATTATGTTTTGTTGCTTCTCTACATTATATTTTGTTCGAAGTTCCGCCAATGCATTAGCAGAATTTTTTTGATAAACAGAATCTTTGATTGCAATTATTTGCTTAAGTGTCTCACCATATTTTGAAAAATTACCCGCAGATTCGTAGTTGGCGGCAAGTGCATCATAAAGTATAAGCAGCTTGGCTGATAAACCGTATTTGTTTGCCATTTTGATACCATCTTCGCACACAGCAATACCTTTTTCCTGCCTTCCGGTATGATTATAGAAAATAGCAAGTGTTGTCATATCACTGACAATGTAAAACGGATCTCCGATTTGTTTTCGAATATTAATAGCTTCCAGCAGCGCTAATTCCGCAGCCCCGTCTCTTTTTAAATCTGAAAGGATATCAGCATGTATCGCCAGGCTATTTGCGAGATAGCGAAGGTTGTCGTTCTTCCTTGCCAGGTCAATTGCTTTGGTAATATAAAATTCTGCCGAATCATTTTTATTCAAATTATTATATATAGAGGCTATATTGGAATATATAGTGCTGTAATAATTTCCATATTTCGCTCCATTGTTTGTTGTGGTTTGTATTACTTTAAAAAACCAGTTAAGAGCTTCGCGGTTTTGGTCCATTTCCATGTAAACCCAACCTATACCTGTTTGCGCTCCTCCTTCATTTAAAGTATCATGCAGGACTTCAGCCTCTGAAAGCATCTTATAATAAATTGAGAGTGCTTCTTTATATTTAGTTTCTCTTACAAAAAAAAATCCTTTGAAATTTAAAAAGTCAAAGTATAAATCACTTTCATTCTTGTTTTTTGAAAGCTGGTGAATATACCTGTCGCAAATGATCATACAAGAATCATCAAGCCCTAGTTTTATAAGATAATTTATGAGATAATAATCGCAAAGAATTACATCGTGCGTGTTCCTTTTATAGATACTTAAAGCTTTTGCCATTGATGCGTACCGGTATAAAGTATCGGTAGGAATGGATTGCTTTTTTTTTAATAAAGCAAAAATTGCTTCCAGTTTATAATCATCGTTTGATGCAGTATTTATTTCCAGTTTGAGGCTATCAATAGCTTTTGTTTGAGCTATGCTGTAAAAATCCGGTGAGGCGGCAGTTAAAAAAAATAAAATGATCACCACCCGTTTCATGAGAAAAGTATAAGCAGAAAAGATGAAAGTAAAGTCTGATTAAAAATAAAAAAATTTCTTTGCATTCTCTTCAATGCGCATGAATGTTTGGTTGGTAATACAAATTAATTATTTAAGCAAAGCTCTGTTTTACTAACCTTTACTTTAATTAGTTTTAAAAAATGCGTTGAAGAGCAATATTTAAGATTATTCTGTTTGTATCTTATCAATCACCGATTAATAAACGGTAATAGCCATGTAATAAACCTGGAAATTAATTTGAAGAAAATTTTAAAACTTAGCGTTTCAATAATCCGTTGCCTTTAGCAAGTCAATACATATTTGAAATAAAAAAATAAAATTAGTGTGTGTAGTTTTTAATCAGGAATTCCCCCGGTTTTTTTGCCGGGGGTTTTTTATTATAGTAAAGAATAACGTCTCTTTATAACGGAAAGAATGTCAAAATTTATTTTTCTGTTCAATAATTTTAAGCGGGAAGAAAATTTTCGCTAATTTTATCTTAAATGCGGTTAACCTATCTTTATCCGACCGGTTTTCTCTTCCGGATACTACACTTCGAATAAAAAATTAAAATTAGATTTCGTACATGTACAATCACATCTGGAAAAAATACTTACCTATCATCAAAATACTAATGAAGAAATCCTCAACAGGTGACCAGCTTTTGGACCTGAACCGGGTTGATTTTGAACGTGCAGGTACAGGCCGAAAAGCAGGTTATAAATTCACCATTGAGTTTACCGATGGTAAAGTTGGAAATGTGATCAGTGGCTCTACGTTGGCAATGCACCTTGCCTCCGTAATAATGGAAGATGATGCCGCCAAACAAATATTGAAGGACAACAATTACGAAATAAGTCTTAATACCAAATTCCAGTTAACAATAAAAAATGTAACTGTTGCAGAAGAAAGCAATGTTGCCGATAAAAAGAAAGTGAAAGAAGTTCCCGACGAGGAAACATAGATATTCCCTTCTCTTTTACGAATACTGCTAACTTATAAAAAATATGAACCCCCGCTCAAAAAAATATTATCAGAAAAGAAAAGAAGATAAGGGACAGCACAAGGGTTCGGTAACCGATGCAGGTTACAATGAACAAAATGAAATAACTACGCGACAATCGCCTAAAAAAAATCTCGCACCGCCAAAATCGAAAGATGATTCTTCAGAAGCATCGCTTCAAAGCTAGGACAAAATTTAGCCACAGGGTGATAAAGTGGTTTGGTATTTGTTCAATCCTTCTCTTGTAAATGTTGTAGGCAAATTTAAAATATACAATATGACAATTAAATCATTGGGAAGCCAGGGATATTGGCTTCAACTATTGGATTAGGCTGTATGGGCATGAGTGAATTTTATGGAGAATCTAACGATGCAGAATCTATTAAAACAATACAAAGGGCACATGAGTTAGGCATTACTTTTTTTGATACCGCCGATATGTACGGACCATTTAAAAATGAGATTCTTGTCGGGAAAGCTATTAAACCTTTCAGAAAGGAAATCACATTGGCAACAAAGTTTGGTATTCAAAGAGATCCTGCCAATCCAAAGATTAGAGGATACAACGGCAAGCCAGAATATGTGAAAGCTGCATGCGAGGCAAGCTTAAAAAGATTGAATGTTGATATCATAGACCTATACTACCTGCATCGTAAAGACCCAGACACGCCTATTGAAGAAACAGTCGGTGCTATGGGAGAACTGGTAAAAGAAGGTAAAGTAAGAGGAATAGGCCTAAGCGAAGTTAATGCTGATACATTGCGCAAAGCACATGCGGTATATCCCATTTCGGCACTACAATCTGAATATAGTTTATGGAGCCGCGACCCTGAAGAAGAAATCCTTCCTGCATGTAAAGAACTGGGAATTGCATTTGTTCCATATAGTCCGCTGGGTCGTGGATTTTTAACCGGACAAATAAAAAAATTCGAAGATTTTTCCGACGATGATTTCAGGAGAAACTCTCCACGTTTTCAGGGTGAAAATTTTAATAAGAATCTTGAATTAGTAAAAAATATTGAAGCCATTGCCAAAGAAAAAAAATGTACGCCTTCACAACTGGCACTTGCATGGGTACTGGCTCAAGGTGATTTTCTGTTTCCTATACCAGGCACAAAAAAGGTAAAGTATGTTGAAGAAAATGTAAAAGCTGCTACAATTTTATTATCTCAAAAAGAACTTACGGAAATTAATGAAGCGTTTCCCAAAAATGCGGCATCAGGTCTTCGTTATCCCGAAGTAGGAATGAAGATTGTGAATCAATAATTTTTTTTGATTCGCATTACAAACTTTCTTAAAAAAATTACTGGCGCATCGTTTGAAGATTATCTTCAAATTTATTTGTATGCCGGAAGGACCTTCAATAGTAATTCTAAAAGAGCTGGTTAAGCAATTCAAAAATAAAAAAATTTTACAAGTAGAGGGAAATAGTAAGCTGGATATACAACGGTTATCTGGCGAAAAGATTCTGGACTTTAAAAGTTGGGGTAAGCATTTTTTAATCTGCTTTAAAAATTTTTCTGTTCGTATTCACCTAATGATGTTTGGCTCGTATCGCATTAATGAAGAGAAAGAAACTCCTCCACGCCTGAGTTTAATTTTTAAAAATGGCAAGCTTAATTTTTATACCTGTTCAATAAAATTTATTGAAGAAGATATTAATGATGTGTACGACTGGACATCAGATGTAATGAATGATAATTGGAACCCGAAAGTTGCAAGAAAAAAATTAAAGCATATTCCTGAAGATCTTGTATGCGATGCATTGCTTAATCAAAACATATTTACAGGCGTGGGAAATATTATAAAAAACGAAGTTCTTTTTCGCATCCGGCTTCATCCTGAAAATAAGATTAAAGACATTTCCGTAAAAGAAACAAATGAACTAATTAAAGAGGCCCGGGATTACAGCTTTGATTTTTTGAAATGGAAAAAAGAATTTGTTTTGAAGAAACATTGGCTTGCGTATACAAAAAAAATATGTCCGCGCTGTAATATCCCCTTCATTAAAAAATACTGTGGAAAAACAAAAAGACAAACTTTCTTTTGCACAAATTGCCAGCTGCTTTATGAAAATTAAATTTTAAAAAAGGTATATTGATTGATAAAAAAATAGAAACGATTACATTAAATCAAATAAAGCATGTTTCGAAAATTAAAATCCGGCGAGTATCGGCTTTATTCACGAAAGAAGCACGCTAAAACCAATAAAAGAAAAAATCTTGGAACTTTTAAACAAGATCGGCGGCGGAAAAACATGAACAGGAAATTCAATATTTTAAAAGGCACTAGTGTACCCATTAATTAGCCATTGATAAACTTTTATCAGAAAAAGTATCGCCCTGGTTAATATCTCCGGTTTCATAGCCCTTCTTAAACCAATACGTTCTTTGTGCCGATGTGCCATGTGTAAAGGTGTCAGGCGTTACTGTTCCCTGCGCTTCTTTTTGTAGACGGTCATCTCCAATTGCATTGGCTGCAGTCAGGGCTTCATCAATATCATTAGTGTTAATTACATTTTTCATTTTTTGATCATAATGCGCCCATACTCCTGCATAAAAATCCGCCTGTAATTCCAGTTTTACTGAATATTTATTGTACTCAGTTTCGCTAACTTGTTGTTGAAGTTGCTGCATCTTTTGCGTCATTCCCAGAAGATATTGGATATGATGGCCCACTTCATGAGCTACTACATATGCCATTGCAAATTCTCCGGAAACATTAAAACGTTGATTAAGTTCTTGCGCAAACGATAAATCAATATACACATCATGATCTACCGGACAGTAAAACGGGCCGCTGGACGAGCTGGCGCCTCCGCAACCTGAAGTAGTTGCATCTCTAAAAAGAACTAAAGTCGGTTTACTATAGCTTCTTCCCATATCGCTAAAAATTTTTGACCAAACATCTTCAGTATCTGCCAAAACAACTCTTACGAAACTGGCTTCTTTATCGTCAGCCGCTTTTTGTTCAGTTGTCATTTCCTGCTGTTGTGGTTGTTGTTGTTGCAAATCCTGTTGTAACTGATTTACGTCGCCACCGCCCAATAAGAATTTTGCTAATATAAATATGACACCTAATACACCGCCACCAACCGCTACATGTCCGCCGGTAATTCCACGGCGGTCATCAACATTATCGCTTTGTCTTCTGCCTAACCATTGCATAGTTTTAAAATTTTAATGTTAATCATAATACATCCATCATGAAGATTTAATGCCTCGATTTATTGAGCATTCTTTTTAGAAAGCATTATACCACAACCTTTATAAAGCGTGCCTTTGTAATGTACACTTACTTTATATTCATACAAATAATCACTCATGCCATCACTGCAAAATTGAGGAAAAATTGTTATGCTCCAATTAGTGGTATCTGATTTTAATTTATAAAATGTACTGTCTTTATTTATCAAGGGCTTTTCAATAGGCACTATCACAGGCTTTTGCCAGTCGGCAATCTTAAAGAGAATGAACTTCTCATTATTTATTTCAAGATTCCAGAAAGGTTCGTTTCCTACGCCGGCAAAATCAATTCCTTCTGCACGTTTTTTATCCCATGAAGGATTATTTGCCGCCAGCTTTCTTTTAGTAAGAATATATTTTGTTGAATCAGTAACCCTAACGCCATTTATGATCAACGCAAAAAGCGAATCCTTTTTTTTCATTAAAATAATGGCAGTCTTACTATTCTGCGACAACTCAATTTTGTTATTATTCCTTCGCCAGTTTCCCTCACTTGTTTTTGGCAGCGATTTTTTTCCCCAAATCATCTGTTCCTGTTTGTAGCTTTTATCATCATTAAAAACAATAGTTTGTTGTGTACCTTCGCCTCCATTGCCCGGAAACACGCCCTGGTAAGCGCCTGAAGGGAGGCTATCGGCAAATGTAGCTGCCATTGTGGAGTCTTTTATAAAAATTATGGTATCCTGAACTTTTGTTGTGTCGGTAACAAAAGCAGTTTCCTGGCTGGTGGTGTTGCCTTCATCGCAGGAAAAAAGAAATATAGTAATGCAAAGCAGAGAAAAGGAGAATTTCATTGGTTAAATTTCCATGAAAATAAATAAAATTTAATTGGGAAGAACCATTTAAAATTTCATAGAGCAATAGGTCAACTATTTAAAAAATGCAATAACACTTAAGAAATATTGTAATCTTCTTTTTTAATAAAAAAATCAGCCGATTAAAAACTAAAGTATTTAACATTTTTTACTAAAAATATTAGTGTTGATAACTTATAATACCTATCTTTGAGCAACTAATAACTTTACAGCAATAATTAATTCAATTTATATTTTATGGCCAGCACAGAAAAAAATACAGATAAAAATTCTGAAAAATTAAAAGCACTCAAACTCACTATTGATAAAATAGATAAAGATTTTGGAAAAGGAAGCGTGATGATGATGAACGAACGCTCACAGGAACCGCAGGCAGTAATTTCTACCGGTTCTATCGGGCTTGATGTTGCGTTAGGTATTGGAGGTTTGCCAAAGGGAAGAGTTGTTGAAATTTATGGTCCGGAATCTTCTGGTAAAACTACATTGGCGATTCATGTAATTGCTGAAGCTCAAAAGAAAGGCGGCATGTGTGCCATAATTGATGCTGAACACGCATTCGACAGCGCATATGCGAGACGGTTAGGTGTCGATATTGATAATCTTTTAATAAGCCAGCCTGATTATGGTGAGCAAGGTTTGGAAATTGCTGACCGGTTAATACTTTCAGGAGCATTGGATGTTGTGGTGATAGATTCTGTTGCTGCGCTTGTCCCCAAAGGCGAACTGGAAGGTGAAATGGGTGATAGCAAAATGGGATTGCAGGCAAGGCTTATGAGCCAGGCATTGAGAAAGCTTACCGCCACCATAAGCAAAACAAATTGCTGCTGCATTTTTATAAATCAGCTTCGCGATAAAATAGGGATTGTATTTGGCAACCCCGAAACTACCACCGGTGGAAATGCATTAAAATTTTATGCTTCTGTAAGATTGGATATTCGCCGCATGGCACAAATAAAAGATGGGGATGAAGCAATAGGAAATCGTGTTAAGGTAAAAGTTGCTAAAAATAAAGTTGCACCGCCTTTTCGGGTTGCAGAATTTGATATAATTTTTGGAACAGGTATTTCAAAGACCGGAGAAATAATAGATATGGGAGTTGAAATGGGCATTATCCAAAAAAGCGGAAGTTGGTTTAGTTATGATACAACAAAGCTTGGCCAGGGGCGCGATGCAGTAAAGCAACTTCTTGTTGACAATCCTGAATTATCTGCAGAGCTTGAAGGGAAGATAAGGGCAAAGATTGCAGAACTTAATGAAGCATAGTTCAAAATAATTTTATTTATAAAGCCATTCTTTAAACAGGATAGCTTTTTTATTTCAACTTTAACAACGCGACACATTCAATATGATGGGTGTGCGGAAACATGTCAACCGGTTGAATTTTTCCCACTGTAAATTTTTTACTTAGTAGTTGAAGATCGCGGGCCTGCGTGGCAACATTGCAACTAACGTAAATAATTTTCGGTGGCAAAATCTCAAGTAGTTTTTCAATTAGTTTTGCATGTAGCCCTACCCGTGGTGGATCAACAATGGCAATATCAGGGCGGCCATGATTCATAAAAAAATCGTCATTACATATTTCTATAACATCACCTGTAAAAAAAGCGGCGTGGCTAACATTATTGATTAATGCATTTTCTACTGCATCGTCAACGGCTTCCTTAATTACATCTACTCCAATAATTTTTTTTGCTTGGTTGCTTAAAAAAATTCCGATACTTCCCGTACCACAATAAAGGTCATATACAATTTCAGTTTCCGTGAGCTCTGCAAATTCTTTTACAATGTTATAAAGTTTTTCTGCCTGCCTTGTGTTTGTTTGAAAAAATGATTTTGGAGAAATTTTGAAATCAAAATCGCCTAATCTTTCAATTACAAACCCTTTGCCGCTAACCGTTTGAGGATTTAAATCATAAATACTATCATTCCATTTTGGGTTAATTGTATATAACAAGGTTGTAACAGAAGGAACTTTTTCTAACAAATGGGTGCATATTTTTTCTCTTTCCTTTTCATCATCATGGCCAAAAACAAGGTTGACCATAAGTTCGCCTGTGGTACAATTGCGAACGATAATGTTTCTAAGCCAGCCTTTGTGTTCCTTAATGTCGTAAAAGTTATAATTGTTTTCTAAAGAAAAATCACGTAATGTATTTCGAATGTTATTGTTTACAGCATCCATTAGCCAGCACTCATAAATATCAATTATCTTATCGTAAAGTTTTGGCACATGGTAACCCAATGCACCACCGGGCCAATCATTGTCACCGAGCTCTTCAAATTGATCCGGAGTTAAAAATCGTTTATTGCTAAAAGTAAACTCCAGCTTATTTCTGTAGTGAATAATTTTTTCTGAACCGATTATAGGAAGAACGGAAACGTCCGTTAATTTGCCGATTCGCTTAAATGCTTCTTTAACCTCCCTTTCCTTATATTCTAATTGTTTTTTGTAAGGAAGCATTTGCCATTTGCATCCGCCGCAAACACCGAAGTGTATACAAAAAGGCTCAGTTCGGTCATTACTATATTCCTTTATTTCTGTTACTTTTCCTTCTGCCCAATCCTTTTTATTTCGTGTTATAAAAACATCAGCAACATCACCAGGTACAGCACCTTCAACAAAAATAACTTTACCATTTATTCTGCCAATCGCTTTACCTTCGGCTGCATAGTCCGTAATAAGTAAGTTTTCAAGCACAATTTTTTTTCTTTTCACTTTTAGCGTTTCAGGAGTTAAAAATAGTTTATACTATGATGGTAAATTGCGACTGAACGTAAATGTTAAGTATTTTGCGTTCGTTTTTGTTTTAACTCAATTTGAATATTTTTGTGCCCTATCCCAAAACCAATGAAATTATTTTTTAGTATTATCTTTCTTTTTACTGCAGTTTCAAATACCCATGCACAAGGCTTCAAGGTTACTTTACAAACCCCGGACTACAAAAGCGGCCTGGCCTATCTTACTTATTATTACGGGAAAAATATAAACGTTGAAGATTCCGCTCTTCTCACCGATAAAGGAATTGCTGTTTTTCAAAAAAATAAAAAGCTGTTGCCAGGTGTATATTCGATTGTTTTCCCCGGTAAAAATAAATTATTTGATTTTTTAGTTGATAAGGAACAGATAATTTCTATCAAAGCAGACACGACAGACTTGATTAATAAGACTGTTGTAACGGGCTCAAAAGAAAATGTTCTTTTTCAGAAATATCAAAAATTTATTTCTTCAAGAAGCAACAATCTGCAGAAGGAGCTTGATGCATTCAAAGCATCAAAAAATAAAAATGACAGTCTCCTTCATGAAAAAAACTACAATAATCTAAACAAAGAGTTGAATGATTTTAGGGAAAATATAATTGCTCAGAATCCGCAATCTATGCTTGCGGCACTTCTTACCAGCATGAGGCAGTCACTTGTGTTAAGCAAAATTCCGGTAACAAGAGAAGATTCAATAAACAATTACCAATATTATAAACAGCATTATTGGGATGGCATAACGTTTACGGATGAACGAATAGTGCGTACGCCGTTTTTTCTGCCAAAGGTTGAAAAGTATTTCAGAGAAGTTATTTCACAGGCACCAGACTCTATTATAAGGGAAGCAGACTATTTGTTATTAAGGTCGAGGGTAGCACCGGAAATGTATAAGTTTTTACTTAACTGGCTTACGGATGAATATATAAACCCGAAATATATGGGGCAGGATGCGGTGTTTGTTCATTTGTTTGAAAAATATCATTCGCAGGGAATTTCTTCATGGCTTAATGAAAAGCAAATGACCACAATTTCAAACAGGGCTTATATGCTGATGTCTAACTTGATTGGAGAGCAGGCTGCAAACCTTGAGATGACTGATACTGCAGGTTTAGCACAATCGCTATACGATGTAAAAGCTGATTATATAATTGTATGCTTTTGGGATCCTACATGTAGCCATTGCCGTGAGGAAGTCCCCCGGCTTGATTCAATATATAATGCCAAATGGCAAAAAGAGGGGGTTAAAATATATGGCGTTCTTACAGAAGCGGCGGAACAAACCAAATGGAAGGAATTTATATATAAATACAATTTGCAGAGCTGGGTAAACGTTTACCAAAGCGATGAGCAAAAAAAAGCCAGCGACGAAGAAAAAAAGCCATCATACAAACAGTTGTATGATGTAACCCAAACGCCCACGTTGTATTTACTGGATAAAGACAAGCACATTATTGCAAAAAAACTTACATGGCAACAAATGGATGATATGTTGAACATGAAAATAAATAACAAACCAATCAATGATAATATCAACACTTCAGGGCAATGACGGATTTAATGCTACCTGTTAATTAGAGCTCCGATATTGTCAATTAAAATTATCTCATGAAAAAACTTTTTTTGCTTGTTGTATTTTTCATCATTATTTTTTCTTCTTACTGCCAAACTCTTTTTACCTACGGCAACAACGTTGTAAGTAAAAATGAATTTTTGCGGGCATATAATAAAAACAAAACAACAGAAACTGATAAAAATAAAGCTCTTCGCGATTACCTTGATTTATATATAAAATTTAAGCTGAAAGTTCATGCAGCAAAAAATTTGCATCTGGATACATTACCCTCACTTGAAGCCGACTTGCAAAATTTTAGAAGCCAGGTGGAAGACACTTACCTTAAGGATGAAAAACAGGTTGATGCATTAGTTGATGAAGCCTTTAACCGCAACCAGAAAGATATTCATGTGCAGCACTTTTATGTTACTCTTAATGAAAAGATGCTGCCTGCCGATACACTCAGGCTATATAAGGCAATTAACGAGACTTACGACGAATTAAAAAAAGGTAAAACCAATTATGAAGATATTGTTGATGAAATAAAAGAAAAAATCGGACCTGTTAATGGGAATGATATGGGATATATTACCGTGTTTTCGTTGCCATATGAGTATGAAAATATTGTATATAGCCTGCATCCAGGCCAGGTGAGCAAACCTTACAGAACTAAAAAAGGCTGGCACATTTTTAAAAATGAAAATGAAAGGCCGGCCTTAGGAAAAATAAAAATTGCGCAAATATTATTTGCGGTTCCTGCAAATAATATGAGTTTGCGGGACCGTGCAAAGCAACTGGCAGATTCGGTTTATAAATCGTTGAAAGCCGCCGCTGATTTTGCAGAAATGGCAAAGCGTTATAGCAACGATAGAATGACTTATATGAATGGAGGAGTTTTACCAGAGTTTGGCGTTGCAAAATATGATGGCGCTTTTGAAAATGAAGCATTCTCGCTTAAAAAGGATGGCGATATTTCAGAACCTTTTCAAACGGTATTTGGCTATCATATTATTAAGCGTATCTCACGGTCACCTGTACCCGCAAATAAAAATGATGAATCATACATGTACAATCTCAGGCAGGAGGTACTTAAAGACAGCCGAATTGAAATTGCGAAGGAAAAATTCGTAAAAGAAATTCTCATTAAAATTGGTTACAAAAAAAATAGCAATATAAACGAAAAAGATCTTTGGAGGGTTACTGACAGCTTTGCGGTAGCAGGTAAAAAAATTGTATCAGGCAATGTTAATGACAAGAGTGTTTTATTTTCTTTTAATAATAGTAACGTAACCGTCGGCGATTGGTTGCAATATGTAAAAAGGAACAACGATGATAACCCGGGAACGGCAACACGATCATATCCTGAACTTTTAAAAAAATACGTTTCAATTGCGGCTCTTGAAAACTATAGAAAAAGATTGCAGGATTTTAATCCTGATTTCAACTATCAGCTACAGGAATTTAAAGAGGGTAATATGCTTTTCGAAGTGATGGAAAGACAAGTATGGTCCAAAGCTGCTGGTGATAGCATAGGTCTCAGACAATTCTACGATGACCACAAAAAGAATTATATGTGGGCTGCCAGCGCAGATGCAGTGCTATTTTCATGCGCTAATGAAACTGTAGCAAAAAATGCTATACAGCAAATTAAAAATGACAAAAGCTGGAAAGATGTAGTGAATGAAAATTCTATGCAGATACAAGCCGATTCAGCGCGTTATGAACTTAGCCAGTTACCCGTAAACGATAAAACAAATTTTACTGCAGGCATTATCACCGCGCCAGTAATAAATGCCGGAGATAGCACCGCGGTATTTTCTGTGGTGATAAAAACATATCCTGAGAATCAACAACGCAGCTTTGAGGAGGCCCGTGGATTGGTAATTAATGAGTATCAGAATTTTCTTGAGGAAAAATGGATTGAAGAATTGAAGAAAAAATATCCGGTAAAAGTGAATGAAAAAGTTTTTCAATCATTGTTGTAAAAAAACAATTCTTTTTATTTCTGTTAATTAAACAAATGTTTTGAACCTTTTTATCATAATTCAATACTAAAAAAATTTCAGGGTTGAAGTTTTCTTTTTTTCTTCTTATAAAAGTCTCCGGCAAATAATTTTTTATTTAATTCAAACTATTGGCAAAGTTTTTGAAAGACGCCATAATACTTATTCTGAAACTATATTTAAAAACTAAACTAATGTAACCTTGAAAAAATTATTATTAATTTCCATACTCACGTGCTTTTTTGTACAATCAAAATCGCAGGTATATCTGCAGGGCGGTGTAAATCTTGCCAACATTACAAAGACAAAATCGGGTGAAACACAGGATAACAACCTGCTTACTACTTTCAATGCGGGCATACTTGGCCGTTTCGGATTATCGCAAACTCTTGATTTGGAAAGCGGGGTTTTATTGCAGGCAAGAGGCGCAAAATCAAATACTTTTTTTACTTCTTCAACAGAAGACAATTATGTGAAAGCAAAATTTAACCCGTTATATATTGAAGTGCCACTAAATTTAGTATTAAAAGTCCCACTGGAAAAAAAGACGAATATATTTTTTAATGCCGGGCCTTATGCAGCAATTGGTGTGGGTGGAAAAACAAAAACTGAAACAAAAATTTTTGGAACAACAACAAACTCATCAAGCGATATAAAATTTAGCAATGACAATCCATTTACATCGCAGCAGGATGATGCAGCGTATAATAAACTGAAAAGATTTGATTTCGGATTAAGTTTTGGTGGTGGAATTGATTTGGGAAAGGTATTATTAAAAGTGAATTATGGGCTGGGGCTTACAAAAATAAATTCAACACAAAGTAATAATGGGGCAGATGATAAAAATAAATATCGAACACTGAGTTTATCTATTGGTATTCCATTAATCAGAAGTTAGTATAAAATTTTTTGAGCAAAAAAGCAGATAAAAGGCTGCCTGCAATTTCTGCAGGCAGTCTCTGTTTAAAGAAGGGAGATTATTTATTTTATATAAAATTTTATAACAACTTTTTTACCACATTTGCAATTATCTGCGGCTTGCCCAATGTATAATAGTGTAACACAGGAACTCCCCATTTTTTAAGTTCTTTAGATTGTTCCAAAAGCCATTCAGTTCCTACAATCTCAACTTCAGCATCGCTTTTGCATTTAATTATTTCGTTGCTTAGCTCAGTAGGAATGTCAACATGAAAAGTGCGCGGTAAAACAGAAAGTTGTTTTTTAGTAGTTATAGGTTTGAGGCCCGGAAGCACAGGAATTTCTATACCTATATTCCTGCATTTTTTTACAAACTCAAAATATTTAGCGTTATCAAAAAACATTTGGGTGGTAACATAATCTGCTCCGGCATCTACTTTCAATTTCAAATAGCGTAAATCGCTCTCCATGTTTGGCGATTCAAAATGTTTTTCAGGATAGCCGGCAACTCCTATGCAAAATTTCGTTTTATAGCCCTCCCTTATATCTTCTTCCAAATAAATTCCATTGTTAAGATTTACGGTTTGCTTTAAAAGATCCAGCGCATAGGCGTGCCCGTTTTTTTCGGGTTCAAACAGCGTTTCATTTTTTGGAGCATCGCCACGAAGCACCAAAACATTGTCAATACCAAGGAATGCGAGATCGATTAAAGCATTTTCTGTTTCCTGTAAATTAAAACCACCACAAATTAAATGTGGAACCGCATCAATTTTATAATGATTCATTATAGCTGCGCAAATACCTACTGTACCCGGACGCTTTCTTATTTCTACTTTTTCAAAAGTGCCATCTGCTTTCTTTTTAAAAACCTGCTCACTGCGATGATAAGTAACATTAATAAATGCAGGATTAAATTCCATCAAAGGATCGAGATGGTTATAAATTGATTCAATAGTTTTCCCTTTTAACGGGGGCAAAATTTCAAAAGAAACAACAGTATCTTTTGCTTCTTTTATATGGTCAGTAACTTTCATTTTATAAAATAGATGCAAACATAAGTTGTAATGTACTAACAGCAAAGTATGGACGTGATGAAAATCTTCTTCTACATCGGATGAGCTTTAAATTTTTAAATCTCTTGACTATTATTTTTTGCTTTTCGATTTGATAAATAAACACCTGCAAATATTAATAACGCCGCAATAATTTTGGTAAGAGATAATTCTTCTCTCAAAAAAATCATAGCAATGGCAACAGCAAATACCGGCTGAGAATAAATATATGCGCCGGCAACAGATGCGCTTAAAATTTTAATTCCATATACATTAAAAATGTAAGCAAGAAATGTTCCCGGCACGGATATAAGAAATAATAACAGGTAGTCTTTCAGGGTAAATACTTGCCAGGTAATTTGGGAAAACTCCTTAACACACACCGGCAAAATCATAAAGAAGCCGAAAGTAAAAACCCAACGCATAACATCCATTGAGGAATATTTACGCATAAGGGGTTTTACTGTAATAAAATAAAAAGTATAAGCTACCGCGCTGCAAATAATTAATAAATCACCAGCTAATATGCTTTCCCCCTTTGAAATATTTTCTCTGCTGCTGATTAAAACAATGGCTCCTGTAACTGCTATTAATAGTCCAATAATTTTTGCAGGAGTTATTTTTTCTTTTAAAATATTTGCCGCTATAATGGTAATGAGTATTGGTGTTATAAGTGTGAGAAGCGAGGCGTGGATAGAAAAAGTATAAGACAGTCCTTTTATAAACAGCATTTGATTTAATGCAAGACCTGTAAAGGCACATAATAAGAATGCAGGAATATCCTTTTTGTAAATTTTTGTTTTTACCGGTGCAAATAAAAATAATATCCAGAATAAAATAATGCTTATGCCAATTCGGATAATATTAATTCCAAAAGGGCCGGCATAATGGTTGCCGGTAAAATATTTAATTGCACTGTAATTGGATGCAAAAAAAAGATTGGTGCCTAATAATCCCAGATGCGCTTTTGCCTGTGCAGTCAAAATAATTTATTGAGGTGCAAAATTGCCTGATTTAAGCGACTGTACAAATTCGTTTATCACTTTTTTATAATTATCCATATATCCATGTTCATCTGGAAGGGAAAAAGAAAATGCTTTGTCTAAGTCTTCTCCTAATGAAAAATTATCTTGGTCAATCGAAAAAAAATAATTCTTTTCTTTAAGATATTTTGAAAGATATTCCTGTTCTGTTTGACCTGGCGTTGGTACTAACAGAGCCCGTTTATTTATTTTTACCAAATCCATGATAGTGGTATATCCGCTTCTGCAGATAATTATATCAGATTGTTGAAAAGCAATGTTTAGTTCATCTGAAGAAAGATGATTGATGACTTTTACATTTTCTAATCCATTAATCGGTTGCGCATTATTTTCCGGCAATCCTCTTATTAATAAAATTTTTTTGGTTTGATTTTTTATTTGATTCAGTACTATGTTTTCAAAAACAGATCGCTGTGGTTCAGGTCCGGAAATAGAGACTAAAATATCATACAGTTGAGGTAGACTATCCAGTTTTTTTAATCTGGAAAGTGGATCTATATAAATAGTGTTGCCGGGAATGTTTTTCGGATGCGACAATTCACCCGCAAGCCCGCTTTTTTTAAAATCGGGCACCCAACAATGGGTATATTTTTTTATGAAATGGTAATGAATTTTCTGCAAAATTTTTTCAGTAAATGTGTTACCCGTTTTTATTAAAAGCTGATGAGTGATATAGATAGAAGGAAGTTTGCTATGGTGCAATCCAAAACGATTGTCGGAAATAATTGCGTCAATTTCAAAATCACTGGCAACTTTTTTTAGCCAACGATTTTCCTTTAGAATTAAAAAAATAATTTTTGGCAATTGTAATAGCAGTTTAAAAGGCAGCCAGGTTTTATTGCGGATATATTTAATATTATAGCCTTTTAATGGAAGAAATTGAAGAGTTGGAAATTCTTTTTTCAGGAGAGAAAACGTAGCTCCATTTGCCGCTATAATCACCTCGCAATCTTGATAAATTAGCTCGTTTATAATTGGAATGCAGCGTGTTGCATGGCCTAACCCCCAATCCAGGGGAGCAACTATTACCTTGGGCTTTTCCGCATTTTTGTTAATTTTATTACCATTTATCAAAACATTGCAATAATTATTTGTGAAAATAGTTTAATTTAGGAATCTATTTTATGAAAACCGTAAACAAAATCCTTGTAGTTCTATTTATTATGATTGCTGTTTTTGCTGTAAGTTGTAGCTCATCAAAAAAAAGTAATTGTGGCTGTCCTAATAAAAAAGGATATATAGGGTATTAGACTATAAAAACCAAATCTAATGAACAAATTCAACCGGGATCTTTTGGTGTTGTTCAAAGAAGAACTAATGAACCCCCAGGCAATCGAACATGAAGTAGAAATGCTTCATGAATTGTTGTATTGTGTTGAGAAAATGGACAATCTTATTGTTGCTCACGAAATCATCAATCTCAACAAATACAAAATTCTTTCTGATAAAAAAATCATTCGCGAAACGCTTCGCCAATCTGAACTAAAACCGTTTGTTTTTTTGAATAATAAAAATTAGCCTATACTAATTTATTACCCACGTTTCTCTTCCTTTTAATAATTTATCGAGATCTCCCTTTCCCTTTGTTGAAAGCGCTTCTTCTATTTGCATTGTCATCACATCTTCATAGCAGGCTCTTTCATTTTGATAAAAAACTCCAAAAGGTCGTGGAAAATGTTCTTCCTTAGACGGACTGTCAAATAGCCTCGTAAGAATCTGAGCTTTAAAAAAATCTTTTTCATCATGAATCCACAAATCATTTTCACTTATACCATCCTTTAATTCCACCATCTGCGGGCGATAACCGTCCAGCTTAATTCCTTTATTTCTTAAAGCTCCAAAGACTAATGGCTGGGCTTGCTCGAGAAACAAAGCTTCATCAGGTTTTGATTTTTTTTCCGTAAATATTTCAAAGGCTCCATCGTTGAAAATATTACAATTCTGATATATTTCAAGAAAGGAAGAACCCTTATGTGAATTAGCGCGCAAAAGCATCGCCTGCAAATGTTTCGGGTCTCTATCCATGCTTCTCGAAACAAAAGATGCATCGGCACCCAATGCTAAAGCAGATGGATTGAAAGGATGATCAATGCTTCCGGCCGGAGTACTTTTAGTGATTTTATGTTGCTCACTTGTCGGTGAATACTGGCCTTTTGTAAGGCCATAGATTTCGTTATTAAAAAGTAAAATATTCACATCAAAATTTCGCCTTAATAAATGAATTATATGATTGCCACCTATACTGAGACAGTCTCCATCACCGGTAATAATCCAGACGCTTAATTCCGGGCGACTGGCTTTTAATCCACTTGCAACTGCTGTGGCTCTTCCATGAATACTGTGCATGCCATAAGTATTCATGTAGTATGGAAAACGGCTGCTGCAGCCAATTCCGGATATGATAACAATATTTTCTCTTGGAATTCCGAGCCCCGGCATTATTTTTTGAACCTGCGCAAGGATTGAATAATCGCCGCAACCGGGGCACCAACGAACTTCCTGATCAGTTGCAAAATCTTTGGGAGTTAGTGGAAGAGAAACAATTGCGGGTTCACTCATTTTAATAATATTAAGTTATCAAAGTTAATGTATGCAAGACTAATGTAGTATTAATCAATTGTACCGCCTACTATATTGGCTACAGCGAAAATTTACCAGATTATTTTTACTTAAAAAGACTTCATTCATTTTCTTCCTTTAATCGTTGAATCTGTTACAAATGCAGACATATTTGTTTTTTTAATTGTAAAATGGGATATCAAAGTTATGGTCATCCATTTCATACAAAATCATTTTCGCTAATTTTATACTTTAATTGAATTTGCATGAATGAAACGAAGTATGATTTCGGAATGATTGGCCTCGGTGTTATGGGAAGCAATCTTTTACTCAATATGGCAGACCACGGATTTGCGGTGATTGGCTACGACAAAAACCCGGATAAAACAAAGCTTTTTGAATCGTCTGCTCCAAAGGATACCGTGGTGAAAGGAGTAAACACGCTCCAGGAAATGATTAACGCATTAAAAGTTCCCCGAAAAATTATGATGCTAGTTCCTGCCGGAAAGCCTGTGGATAGTGTAATCGATGATCTAAAACCCCTCCTGCAAAAAGGCGATATTATTATAGATGGCGGAAACTCTCACTATGTCGATACGCTAAAAAGAATTACTGAATTAAAAAGTATCGGGTTCCATTTCATGGGAATTGGCATTTCAGGTGGAGAGGAAGGAGCACGCAAAGGGCCAAGTATAATGCCGGGCGGTGACGAAGAAGCGTATAAAGAAGTTGAAGCGATTTTAAAATCGGTGGCTGCAAAGGTAAATGATGAGCCTTGTGTGGGTTATTTGGGGCGTGATGCTGCGGGTCATTATGTAAAGATGGTTCATAACGGTATCGAGTATGCGATAATGCAACTTATAAGCGAGTGCTATGATCTTATGTACAATGGAATGAATTTTTCCAATGATGAAATTCATGAAGTTTTTAAAAATTGGGATAGCGGTGAAATGAAATCTTTCCTGCTTGAGATTTCTGCATCTGTATTTGAAAAGAAGGATGAAAAATCAGATAGGTATTTAGTTGATATGATATTAGACAAAGCGGGCGCTAAAGGTACTGGTAAGTGGACTTCACAGGAAGGGCTCGATTTACCAATGCCAATACCTACAATAGATGCAGCTGTTATGATGCGCAATCTTTCTTCGCTTATAGATGAAAGAAACGAAGCTAGTTTACTTTATAAAACCTCTTTGCAAAAAATTGATATAGCAAAAGATGAATTTATAAGGCTATTGTATGATACTTTATATTTTTCAACGATCATAAGCTATGCACAAGGTTTAGCAATGCTAGTTACGGCATCAGGTGAGCTTAAAATGGAAATTCCACTTCCTCTTGTAGTAAATGTATGGCGGGGTGGCTGCATAATTCGTTCAGCGCTGCTGGATAATTTTAAAAAGGCGTATGAGAATACACAGCTAAAAAATTTATTATTGGATAAAAATATTGCAGCGCTTTTGTCTAAAAAACTTGAAAACACTCAAAAAATTGTTTCAATCGCCGCACTCAATAATTATCCTTTAGCTGGCATTATGTCCTCACTTAATTATTATAATGCCTATCGCAGAAAACTGTTGCCAACCAATTTAATACAGGCTCAACGCGATTTCTTTGGAGCACATACTTACCAGAGAATTGATGTTGAAGGAATTTTTCATACCGAATGGGAAACAGCGCCGGAAACCGTTTCAACAAAAAACTTAGATTAAAATAAACTCCAGATGTTAGATTATAAAAAAATTTCTCCAATGCTTGTTTTTATTTTCGGAGGTAGCGGAGACTTAAACTATAGAAAATTAAATCCGGCTTTATTTAATCTTTTTTTGGATAAAGCTATGCCCGATAATTTCAGCATTATTGGTATTGCGCGCTCAAAATATGAAGATGGCGAATACCAGAAACATTTAAAAGAAGGCATAGATAATTTTTCGAGGAGAAACAATTGCAATAAAGAATGGGAAAATTTTTCAAAGCACGTTAGTTATTTGCAAATGGATGTAAAAGATGAAAATGACTATAAGCAGATTGTAAAAATTGCAAAGGATAAAGAGGCGGAATTCGGAGTTCATCCCAACATTCTTTTTTATATGGCGGTTGCATCGCAACTTGTTCCGACAATAATTAAAAATTTAGGTAAGCTTGAAATTTGTCATGATACCAAATGCACGCGAATCGTTGTCGAGAAGCCCTTTGGCCATGATCTTGACAGTGCGAAGGAGATGAATCAAAATCTGAATGAATATTTTACAGAAGAACAAATTTTCCGCATTGATCATTATCTCGGAAAAGAAACGGTTCAGAATATTCTTGCTTTACGATTTGCTAATGCTTTATTTGAACCAATCTGGAACAGGAATTATATTGATCATGTGCAGATAACAGCGGCTGAAACCGTTGGAGTAGAAGGGCGAGGAGGTTATTATGAAGAAGCTGGTGCATTAAGAGACATGATTCAAAATCACATGCTGCAAATTTTATGCATGATAGGCATGGAAGCTCCTGTATCGTTTGAAGCTAATGAAATAAGAAATAAAAAGGTAGATGTTTTGAAAGCTCTCAGAAGAATTACAAAAGATGAAGTGCAGAATTGCGCAGCCCGCGGCCAATATTCTGAAGGATGGATGGAAGGAGAAAAAGTACCAGGCTACCGGCAAGAGAAAGATGTAAATCCTGAATCAACGACAGAAACTTTTGCAGCGGTAAAATTTTTTATTGATAACTGGCGCTGGCAAGGTGTTCCTTTTTATGTGCGTACCGGCAAGCATCTTTATGAAAAAACAACAGCATTAACGATACAATTTAAGCCGGCTCCTGCATTTGCATTTCCTAAAGAAGCTGCAGAAACATGGCGGCCAAACAGGCTTTCAATAAGTATATCGCCTGAAATGGACATCAGGCTAAGGTTCCAGGCAAAGCGGCCCGGCCAGGCAATGATTCTTTCTCCTGTAGATATGGTTTTTAATTATAAAGATGAATACAATGGCGACGAGCCTGAAGCGTATGAAACACTTTTGTACGATGTTATGGAAGGTGACGCCACATTGTTTATGCGGGCCGATCAGGTAGAAGCAGCTTGGGAAGTAGTAATGCCAATAATAGAAGTTTGGAAAGCCCGCAGTCCAACAGATTTTCCAAATTATTCACCGGGCTCATGGGGGCCAGAAGATGCCGAAGCACTTATTGCAAGAGATGGACACAACTGGATTAACCTTCCTTCAAAACGAAAAGAATAATAATGAAATTTCATGTTAATAAAAATAAAGAAACGCTGTGTGAGGAACTTGCCTTGTGGATGAGTGATATTATTAATTCCACCTTGCATAACCAGGAATTTTTCACGTTAGCACTTTCTGGTGGAGAAACACCTAAATTGTTATTTAGCAAATTAGCTTCCGCAGAATTTAAGGAGAAAATAAATTGGAAAAGAATCCATATTTTTTGGGGCGATGAGCGGGTAGTTCCATTCTCAGATAAAAGAAATAATGCGGCGGAGGCTTACGAACTATTGATTGATCATATTGATATTCCTGCTGCGCAAGTACACAGAATGCGCACTGATATCGAACCGGTGTTTGCTGCTAAAGCATACGAAAAAATTCTACATACTTATTTTGACAATACTGATAAAAGCTTTGATCTTATTCTATTAGGGATGGGCGATGACGGGCATACGCTGTCATTATTTCCAGGGTCTCCTATCATTGAAGAAACCGAAAACTGGGTAAACGAAGTTTACAATCAGGAACAGCAAATGTACCGGATAACGCTAATGCCTGAAATAGTTAATCGTGCTTCGCATGTTGCTTTTTTGATTTCAGGATCAGGCAAGGCTGAAGTTTTAAAAAAAGTTATAGAAGAAAAATTTGTGCCTTCAATTTTACCTGCCCAATTAATAAAACCTAAGAATGATGAACTACATTTTTTTCTTGATGAAGACGCAGCGAAGCAAATAATTACCTCATAAAAATTTTTCTGTACCGGCTTAAGCCTCCCAATGATTTATTGAAAATGCATTTTAGCTTGTTTACCACTTTAATTATTTTCATTTGTATCGCGATTAGCTTATTTGGAAACCTCGCTGGCTTCGGTGGTGGTGTATTTGTCGTGCCTGTTCTTGTAGCTTTTTTTAATTATCCTTTTTCTAATGCAGTAGGTGCAACAGTTTTCAGCCTTGTTATTGCATCCCTAATCTCAACATATTTCAATAAAAAGGAAGGTAGTATTGATTTTAAAACCGGAATTATTTTAGAAGTTCCTACAATGATCGGTGCAGTTTTAGGATCGCTTTTATTGGATTACGTGCCATTAGTTCCTGTTGAAATTATTTTAGCTGCGGTATTATTTTTTCTCTCATTCTCTTTTTTAAGATCCAGGAAAGAATATGATGTTTTACCAGACAGCGGAACGGGGAGCCTTAAAAAATTAAATGCAATACCTCCTGTAATCCACACACACAATAAAGAATTGAATGTGCATTATAATATAGGGTTATGGCTGGCAACTTTTTTTGGTTTATTATCTGGTTCCCTGGCAGGGCTGTTTGGTATTGGAGGCGGATTTATGAAAACGCCCATTATGATTAAAGTTTTTAAAGTTCCTGTGAAAATTGCTACTTCCACCGCAATGTTTATGATTATTATCACAAGTATTACCAGTGGAATCAGTCATTATTCTCAGGGACATATTATTCTCGCCTACACGTGGCCGGTAGTTACCGGCTTTATTATAGGAGCTTTGTTGGGAGGCATCGTTAATAGAAAATTGGCGCCTCAGAAGCATGAGAATATAATTGGGTTTGCGCTTCTTCTGGTGGCTTTTATAAATTGCTACAATGTATGGGAACATTGGCATTAACAGAGTCTAAAGATGGTTATTAATCTTTTCTGCGATACCATAAAATATGCTAATACCCTGATCAATTAATTCATCGGGAAAATCATAGTCAGCATTGTGTAAAGCAGGATAATTTTCCCCCGCGCCAATGCCAAACATACATCCGTTAAATGTTGATGTAAAAAAACCAAAATCCTCGCCCCATTTAAACGGGTACTTATTTTCTATTGTTTCATAGTATAATTTTTTAGCAACATCTTTCACAATATCGACAGATTGTTTATCATTATTGTTTGCATAAAACTTTTGTAAAAATTCATGTTCACTTTCCAGTTTATATTTTTTTGAAATAGTTCGGTAAGAATTAATTAAACTGTCTTCCAACTTTTTTAATTTCTCATTATTCCAGCTTCTTAAAGTAAAATGCAATTCTCCGTAGCCTGCAGCAGTGCCATATGCCGGCGTGCCCATAGTTATATAGATTGGAGTTATCAATCCAAAATCTTCCGATGAAACATCAGTGTTGTTTAAGGAATTCGCAACATTTAGAATTTCACTAATTGTCATCGACGGGTTGAGCCCGTTTTCCGGCTGGGCAGCATGGGTCCGTCTGCCGTTCAAGCGAATAATAATACTACTTACAGCCGCCGAAAAACTTCCTTCTTTTAATAGTATGCTTCCTTTTTTGAAGCCTGGTAAATTGTGTAGAGCAAAAACAAAATCCGGATGAATATTAAATTGAGGATCTTTCATTACTGCTTCTGCACCTTCACCTGTTTCTTCGGCTGGCTGAAAAAGTAAATATATTTTCCCATTCAATATTTTATGTTCTGATAATTTTTTTGCAAGGCCGCAAAGAATGGCTGCATGCCCGTCGTGCCCACATTTGTGAGAAATATTTTTAAACTTTGAATGGTAAGAAAATGTATTAACCTCTTCAATCGGTAACGCATCTATTTCACTTCTAAACATTATAGAAGGTCCTTGTTTTCCTGAATCAAATAACACGAGTATTCCATGACCACCCAGGTTCGTAATTATTTTATCAGCCCCAAGTGGTTTCAGAAAATCCTGTATGTAAAGCGCAGTATTCTTTTCATCTCCTGATATTTCAGGATTAGCGTGTAACCATTGCCGTAAGGTTTCTAACGAATCAGTCATGTGTTTATTTCTCTTATTACCAAAAAATATAACAATAATTATTAATCAAAAAATTCTTTATATTTCAGAAAAATTCAATTTATGACACTTATTGGTTTTTTGGTGCTTTTATTAATCGCAGCAATTTGTGGTGGCATAGGCCAGTCAATAGCCGGATACGATTTAGGCGGTTGCCTGGTTTCAATTGTAGTTGGATTTATCGGAGCATACATCGGATTGTGGCTTGCAGGGAAAATGGGACTTCCCCATTTTTTCGAGATATCAATTGACGGCAAACCATTTCCAATTATATGGGCAGTAATCGGCTCTGCAATCTTTACTTTTATTGTTGCGCTATTGCGAAGAGCTTTTACCGGGCGCCGCGATTAATCATTAAAGCTCTTTCATATTTAAATTCTTAAAGGCCTGTGCCTTTTTCAGTTTCTTTTGCTTTTTCGAAATCAAGAATCACAGAGTTGATGCAATAACGCAAGCCTGTTGGTGGCGGGCCATCTTCAAATACATGACCCAAGTGAGATTTGCATCTTCCACATTCAACTTCTGTTCTCTTCATTCCATGGCTGTGGTCAGGAAGATAAATGATGCTTTCCTTAGTTATTGGTTCAAAAAAACTTGGCCATCCGCAACTGCTATTAAATTTGCCGTTGCTCTTAAAAAGCGGATTCCCACATACTGCACAGTAATATGTGCCAATCTCATTATGATCATTACATTTTCCTGTGAAAGGCCTCTCAGTGCCTTTTTCACGTGCTATGTGATAAACATCGTGCGGAAGAATTTTTTTCCATTCATCATTGCTGATATCAATCGGGTCTTCATTTGTTTTTGAAAAAACGGTATTTTTTATATCCTCGTTCATAAACGAATTTTTTTAAAAATTGATGTTAGGGTACCCCTGATTTTACGTGATTGAAAATAAACAAAGTTCACTTTAAAAAAGTAAAAAAATATGGTAAACCGGTAAAGGTTTTTATACATTAATAGGCACGTGTAAGGAATTTTAATCTTCATCCATTATATTTGGCCTTCACAAGGATTTAAGAAGTATGTTTAATCTTATTTTATTTGGGCCGCCAGGTAGTGGGAAAGGTACACAATCTGAAAAACTGATTGCTAAGTATAATCTTAAACATCTTTCAACCGGGGATTTGCTTCGTAATGAGATTGCGCAAAAAACACCACTGGGGCTAGAGGCAAAAAAATTCATGGATATGGGACAACTTGTTCCCGATGAAGTTGTAATTGGTATGATAAGTTCTGCTTTGGATTCTAACCCGGAAATAACAGGATTTTTATTCGATGGTTTTCCCCGAACTGCGAAGCAGGCAGAGGCTTTGGATAGGTTGCTTAAGCTAAAAAAATCTTCCATTAACGCAATGCTTGCTTTGGATGTAACAGAGAAAGAACTTATAAAGAGGCTTGTAAAACGTGGAGAAACAAGCGGGCGCTCAGATGATAGTAATGAACAGGTAATAAAAGCAAGAATAGCGGAATACCATAAAAAAACATCTCCCGTTGCGGATCATTATAAAGCCGCAAAAAAAGCAGTCCTGATAAAAGGAGAAGGAAGTGTTGATGATATTTTTGAAAGGCTTTCAAAAGAAATTGATTCGCAACTGGCAAAAAAATAATACTTCACTATTAATCTTTTTTATTTTACATGAATATTACAAAAGAATTTTTTTTGAAAGAAGATGTTATTCCTCTTTTAAAAAAATTGAAAGGAAATGAAAAAGGAAACTGGGGAGTAATGAATGCGCAACAAATGGTTGAACATCTTGTTGGTGCAGTACGAAGTGCAAATGGTAAATTAATTTTGCCCCGTGTAAGCGAAGGAGAGACTCTTGAAAAGATGCGACTATTTTTAATGAGTGAGAAACCTTTTAAAGAAAATACAAAAAATTCTTTACTTCCGGAAGAAGCTGTTCCAACGCGATATCCGGATATGCAAGCTGCAATTGCGAAACTGCAAAATGAGCTGGATTATTTTTTCGCAATCTTTAAAAACAATGCGGAATTAAAAACTACCAATGCATTTTTTGGTGAATTGGATTATGATATGAACATACAACTTCTTCATAAGCATATCACGCATCATTTAATGCAATTTAGCCTTTCCTGATTTTTTCATTCGTTAAGCCAGTTTTAATTTTTTATAATAAAGTGAGTGACGAAGCTGTTATTACTACTTTATGATTACTTGTAAATAAAATAACTTTACCACAAATTTTTTATGAAACTGGGGAATTATATAACGGGGAAATGGATTGAAGGAGACGGCGATGGACAAGAATTATATAATGCCGTAAATGGTGAAGTAATAGCTGCAGCTACAACAAAGGGGCTTGACTTTGCGGCTATCTTAAATTATGGAAGAACGAAGGGCAGCCCTGCATTAAGAAAAATGACGTTCCAGGAAAGAGGCAGAATGTTGAAGGCTCTTGCGCTACATCTCTTAGAAAAAAAAGAAAAATTTTATGCGATAAGTTATAAAACCGGCGCAACCAGAGCGGACAGCTGGGTTGATATTGAAGGCGGCATTGGCAATCTTTTTTCAAATGCATCATTGCGAAGAAAACTTCCTGATGAAATATTTGCATTGGATGGAGATAATATCAACTTGAGTAAAGGAGGCACTTTTTCTGCGCAACATATTTTACTTCCCAAAGAAGGTGTTGCAATACATATAAATGCTTTTAATTTCCCCGTATGGGGAATGCTTGAAAAAATAGCAGTGAACTTACTGGCAGGCGTAGCCGCAGTTGTAAAGCCTGCATCTATAACTTCTTATTTAACTGAAGCTGTAGTAAGGGAAATTATTTCTTCAAAAATTTTACCTGAAGGAGCTTTGCAATTAATATGCGGAAGCGCAGGTGATATGCTTGACCATGTTATTTCACAAGATGTAATCACTTTTACCGGATCTGCGTCTACAGGTTTAAAATTAAAATCGAATCCTCAAATACTTAATGAAAATGTCCCTTTTAATCTTGAGGCAGATTCTTTGAATTGTATTGTTCTGGGAGATGATGTAAAACCAGGGATGCCCGAGTGGGAAATATTTATAAAAGAAATAAGAAAAGAAATGACCAGTAAAGCAGGACAGAAATGTACTGCTATTCGCAGAATTTTTGTCCCTGAAAATTTAATGGAAGATGTATGGAAAGCGATAAGCAAATCATTATCTCAAACTACAATTGGAAATCCTGAAAATGATAAAGTAAAAATGGGTCCTCTTGCCGGACAATCTCAAAGACAGGAAGTATTAGAACAAATTCAAAAATTATTAGCGTCTTCTCAAATAATTTATGGAAGCCTGGATAGTGTTGAACTGGTTGATGCGGATGTAAAAAAGGGAGCATTCATGAGTCCGATACTTTTGAAAAATGAAAATCCTTTTTCAACAAATGCTTCACATGACGTTGAAGCGTTTGGCCCTGTGAGTACTGTTATGCCCTACAAAAATATTGATGAGGCTATTGCTCTCGCCAAAAAAGGAAAAGGTTCTTTATGCAGTTCGGTTGTTACAGCTAGTGAAAAATTTGCGAAGGAATATGTATTGGGTTCCGGAAATTATCATGGCAGAATATTAGTACTTAATAATGATTGCGCAAAAGAAAGCACAGGTCATGGTTCACCACTACCATCGCTTATTCATGGTGGACCAGGAAGGGCGGGCGGAGGCGAGGAGATGGGCGGATTAAGAGGTGTAAAACATTATATGCAAAGAGTCGCATTGCAAGGCTCTCCAAACATGATTACAGCGATAACAAATGTTTATCAACCACAGGCAAAAGGAATTACCGATACTGTCCACCCTTTTAAAAAATATTTTGAAGAATTAAAAATCGGGGAACAATTAATTACTGCAAAAAGAATTATTACAAGTGAAGACATAGATAAATTTGCTGATTTATCCGGCGATCATTTTTATGCGCATATGAAAGACACAGATTTTTCAAATACCATGTTTGAGCGGCAAGTTGCACATGGTTACTTTATAATGAGCGCAGCGGCAGGACTGTTTGTAGATAGCTTTGAAAAAAATCCTGTGTTACTTAACTACGGGATTGATGAATTACGTTTTACAAAACCTGTATATCCGGGGCATGAAATTTTCATTCGCCTTACATGCAAAGAAAAAGTTGAACAGGAATTAAAAGAAATTAATCCGGATGTCCCAATGACAAAGGGCCAGGATATACAGAAGGGAATTGTAAAATGGTATGTAGAAATTCTTGATGAAACAGAAGAGCCGGTAGTAGGAGTTGCAACGATACTAACGATGGTGGCTAAACGAGACTAAGAGGAAAAAAGAGGAAAGAGATCGAAGAGAAAAGAATAAGAGTGCTAAGTGGTGTAAGAAAATAAAATTGAGATATGGATGCAAATTTAATCACAGGAATTATAGTTGACGCATCTGTTAAAATTCATTCTGCTATAGGGCCGGGTTGCTATGAAAGGGTTTATGAAGAGTTGCTATACTTTGAATTAAATAAAAGACAATTGAATGTAGAGCGTCAAAAGACAATGCCAATTTTATATGAGTCTCTTGCCATAAAAGATGCTTATAAATTAGATTTGTTAGTGGAAAATAAAATTATTATAGAAATAAAATCGTTAGAAAATATTTTGCCTGTTCATTTCAAACAAGTAAATACTTATTTAAAACTAATGAACTTAAAACATGGGATGCTTCTTAATTTTAAAGTTGACCTAATGAAGGAAGGAATACATAGAGTTTTTAATAATTTTGGCAATGAGTAAAATTCTGATAATAAAACTTTAGAATAAAATGTAAATCTCTTTTTCTCTTTTAAACTTTTTATCTCTTAGCAATGGAAGGCTACGTTAAATCTCACACAGAGCATGGAATTACAACCATAGAATTTTATCATCCTCAAAGCAACTCATTGCCTGCTAAAATTCTTGATGAGCTGGCGCAGGAGATACATTATTCAGGCGTTACAGATGATACCAGGGTGATAATATTAAGGAGCGCCGGTGATGGGGCGTTCTGCGCAGGTGCGAGTTTTAGTGAATTGATGTCAATTAAAAATGAGAAAGAAGGATTACAATTTTTTCATGGCTTTGCAAATGTTATTAATGCAATGCGCAGATGCACTAAACTAATCATTGGCCGGATACATGGTAAATGTGTTGGGGGCGGTGTAGGCCTTGCAGCGGCAGCAGATTACGCTATTGCTACAAGCTCAGTAGAAATAAAATTGAGCGAGCTGTCAATTGGTATCGGACCGTTTGTAATTGGTCCGGCTGTTGAAAGAAAAATCGGTTCATCAGCATTTAGCCAGCTTTCAATAGATGCTACATTATGGAGAAATGCAGATTGGGCAAAGAAGAAAGGATTGTTTGCGGAAGTTCACGAATCTGTTCAGAACATGGATGAATCCGTTTACAGGCTTGCAACAACGCTGGCCCACTCCAATCCTGATGCGATGGCGGAAATGAAAAAAATGTTCTGGCATGGAACCGATAATTGGGATACACTTCTTGCCGAAAGAGCTGCCATAAGCGGAAAGCTTGTATTGAGTGATTTTACAAAAGATGCTATTGCAAAATTTAAAAACAAAAGCAAATAGAATACAATCCTACAAAGACATTACATATTCAATCCGCCACATGTACTTATTACCTGGCCCGTTATATACGAGCTCATATCGCTTGCAAGAAACAGCGTTACATTTCCAATTTCTTCTGCGCTTCCAAATCTTCCTAAAGGAATTTTATCAAGAAATGATTTTGCTGCTTCGCCCTCTTTTAAATAATGCGTCATATCTGTTTCTATAAAGCCTGGAGCTATGGCATTACATCTTACATTCCGGCTCCCTAACTCAGCAGCAATTGATTTTGTAAATCCTATTATACCCGCTTTACTTGCTGCATAACTGCTCTGGCCTGCATTTCCGCGCATACCAACAATAGAACTCATATTGATAATGCTTCCTTTTTTTGCTTTCATCATTGGGCGAATAACTTGTTTAGTCATATTGAAAACACTTTTAAGATTTGTGTTGATTACTTCATCCCATTGCTCCTCAGTTAATCTTAATAATAAATTGTCTTTTGAAATACCCGCATTGTTTACACAAACATCTACAGTCCCAAATTCTTTTACAACGTCGTTTACCATTGCTTCACAATCCTCGTAAATGCCTGCATTGCTTTTATAAGCTTTTGCCTTTACTCCAAATGTTCTAATTTTTTCTTCCAGCGATTTTGCTTTTTCATCGCTGCTCACATATGTGAAAGCAACGTGTGCACCATTTTCAGCAAGCTTTAAAACAATTCCTTCTCCAATGCCACGACTGCCACCGGTAACAATAACTACTTTATTTTCTAACAATTTCATGTTTATTATTTATAAAAATTCAATTTACAATAAAAGAATTTTATCAATTAATCATTGCCAATATTTCATCTAATAAAATTCGTTCATTACTTAATCTTGGAACTTTGTGTTGCCCACCAAGTTTTCCTTTACTTTTTAGCCATTTATTAAATGTTCCGTTTTCCAGTGAGTGAACGATTGGCATTCGCAAAGCAATATTTTTATATCGCTTGGCTTCATAGTCGCTGTTGATTGATTGAAGTGCATTATCAAGCTCAAGCGTAAAATCATTTAAATCCTTGGGTTCTTTTTCAAATTCAATGAGCCATTCGTGAGCGCCATTTGCAAACTCACTAAAAAAAACGGGCGCAGCCGTATAATCCTTAACAACGACACCTGTTTTAGATGAAGCTATTGAAACTGCTTTATCAGCGTTATCAACAATCACCTCTTCACCAAAAGCATTCATATAATGTTTTAATCGGCCTGTTACTTTTATCTTAAAAGGGCGAAGCGAAGTAAACTGGATGGTGTCTCCAACCAGGTAACGCCAAAGCCCACCATTGGTGCTTATAACCAGCGCATAATTTCTATTGAGCTCAACCCGGTTTAATCCAAATGTTTTTGCATCAGCTTTTCCATATTCTTCCACGGGCATAAACTCGTAAAAGATTCCATGATCTGTAAACAGGAGCATGCCATCATCATCCGGCATATTTTGCGCAGCAAAAAAACCTTCACTGGCATTATACATTTCAAGATAATTAATGGGGCTGCCAACCAGTCTTGTCAATTGCTCACGGTAAGGAGTAAACGAAACTCCGCCGTGAATATATAACTCTAGATTGGGCCACACTTCTTTCAATGTTTTTTTACCGGAAATCTCAAGAATCTTTTTTATTAAAACAATTGTCCACGTGGGAACACCGGCTAATGAGGTTACATTTTCGCTGATTGTATTTTGAGCCAGTTTTTCAATTTTACTTTCCCATTCATCAAGCAAGGCAATGCTTAAGTCGGGCGTTCTAATCCAGTGTCCCCAAAACGGTGTATTCTGCATAAGCACTGCGCTGAGGTCTCCGTATTGAATATCTTCATTTACAGTGTGTACCTGATGACTGCCGCCAACAACAAGGCTTTTACCTGTGAGTAAATCACTATCAGGAAAATTTTTATAATAATTGGTTAGTACATCCTTTGATCCTTTAAAATGAATTTCCTTAAGGCTTTCTTCGCTTATAGGAATGAATTTACTTTTATCTGAAGTAGTGCCGCTGCTTTTTGCAAACCAATTAATCGGTGTGTTCCATAAAATATTTTCTTCTCCATTCATCATCCTGAGGATATAAGGTTTTATATCATCATATTCATGAATTGGTACTTTGTTCTTAAAATCCTTAACTGTAAAAAGTTTTGAGAAAGAATATTTACGGCCAAACTCTGTGTATTGAGCCTGGGTTACCAGGTGTTGTAAAACATTTCGTTGCACCGCTACTGGATTACCAATCCAGTTCTCAACCTGCCACAGGCGCAACCTTGCTAAACGTGATATGGCAGGACTGAGTAACTTCATGCAAATTTTTTTGACTACTTTTCAAAAGGCATTACGCTTAAAGCATCGTTAATAGTTGATACCTTTTACAGACGCAACCGCTTTGGTAAACATATAAACAATTTGACCATAAAACAATTTACAAATTATTTTATCGCATCAGTATGCAGGTAATCTTTTCTTTTGAGTTCGAAATTTCTTCCAAGATATAAACGACGCACCTGCTCATCTTTTGCGAGTTCTTCAGCCGTGCCATGCTTATATATTTTTCCTTCAATGAGGAGATAGGCCCTATCGCAAATTGATAAGGTTTCATTTACATTGTGATCGGTGATGAGGATACCAATGTTTTTATATTTTAATTTAGTAACAATAGATTGAATATCCTCAACGGCAATGGGATCTATTCCGGCAAAAGGTTCATCCAGTAAAATAAATTTTGGATCTACAGCAAGTGCCCGGGCTATTTCTGTACGTCTTCTTTCACCACCGCTTAACACATCGCCATTACTTTTTCGCACATGACTAAGATTAAATTCCGAGATAAGGGTTTCAAGTTTTTCCTTTTGATCTTTTTTCGAAAGTTTTGTCATTTCCAAAACTGCTGAAATATTATCTTCTACAGTAAGTTTTCTAAAAACACTGGCTTCCTGCGGCAAGTAACCAAGGCCCATTTGAGCACGCTTATACATAGGAAGCTTTGTTATATCGAGCTCGTTTAAAAAAACTTTTCCATCGTCAGACTTTACCAAACCGACTACCTGGTAAAACGATGTCGTTTTGCCGGCACCGTTAGGCCCGAGAAGTCCGACAATTTCTCCCTGCCCTACTTCAAAAGAAACTTTATCGGTAATAGTTCGCTTACCGTAATGTTTTGTCAGTTCCCTGGCGTAAATAGTCTGGTTCAAGTTTTTTTATAAAATTAAGTGAATGAAAATTAATGAAAAGCAAATCTATTGGCTGGGGTTGCCTCAGGATTTTTTCGGGTAATCAAAAAAAAGAAATTCTTTTTTAGCAGTTCTAAATTCTTTCCATTCCTTTGTTTTAACTTCAACTGCAAATACAGAGCAGGTGGGCATATTATCAAGATTCACTTCAGTAAGTGTATTGACAAAATCAGTTATGCCGGGGTTATGTGAGAAAAGTGCAACCGTGTGATCCTTATCGCTAAATGTTTCTGCGGCATCATTAAAATTTCTTATTGAGGCTTCATACAAAGAAGGAATGATAACCAGGTTTTTTTCTTTCTCGTCATATTCCTTCATAAAAAGAATCGCAGTTTTTTTTGCACGCACCGCAGGGCTTGATACGAAACGATCTATTTTTATTTTTCTATCCTTTATTCTTTTAGCCAATACAGGTGCATCTTTTTTTCCCCTGTCATTTAAAGGCCTTTCTTCATCTGTACAATCTAAATTATCCCAACTGCTTTTGGCATGACGTATAACAAGAAGCGTTTTCATTATGTTGATTGATTAAGTTAAATAATTAAAAACAATTCAACAGATGTAATAACAATTCAATTTAATAAGCCCTTACATTTTTTCCTTCCATATAGTTAAGAAATGCATTATTTACAACACGATTGCCGCCGGGAGTAGGATAGTTACCTGTGAAATACCAATCGCCTAAATTGGTTGGGCAACTATCGTGGAGGTCTTCAATGGTTTGATAAATTACATCTACCGGAACAGTAATTTCTTCCGGGGTTATAAGCTCAGCAATTTTTTTTGAAATTTCTGCCACAGTGAAAGGCTTATAAACATGCCTTACCACGTTTTCGGTATCCAAGCGATTATTTCGTTTTAGTTGATGGCATTTGTCAACAAGCTCAAGCAGGACGTGTTCCATACATCTTTCTTTTATTAATGCCATGGCTGCTTTGAAGGCAACAAATTCACCCAGCTTACTCATATCAATTCCATAACAATCAGGGTAACGAATTTGCGGAGCCGAAGACACCACAATGATTCTTTTAGGCTCAAGCCTTGACAACATGCGTATTATACTTTCTCTCAAGGTTGTACCTCTTACAATGGAGTCGTCAATAACAACCAAAGTATCTTCACCTTTTCTTACAGTCCCATAAGTAATATCGTAAACATGCTGAACCATTTCATTGCGACTGGTGTCTGCCGTAATAAAGGTGCGCAGCTTTACATCTTTGATGGCAATTTTTTCAATCCTTACTTTTCGATTAATCATTGCCGTTAGCTTCTCTTCATCAAAGTCTTTATCCCAACTCAATATTCTTTCAACTTTGGTTTTGTTCAGGTAATCTTCTGCTCCCTTCAATAAGCCATAAAAAGCGATCTCGGCTGTATTAGGAATAAAAGAAAAAATAGTGTTTTTAAGATCGTAATTAACAGCTCTAAGAACAGCTTCACTAAGATGGTAACCTAACGCATTTCTTTCGCGATAAATTTTTTCATCACTGCCTCTTGAAAAATATATTCGTTCGAAGCTGCAAGCCTTTCTTTCCTTAGGCTCTAATATTTGTTCTATTGAAAAATTGCCGTCGGGATAAGCTATTAAAGCTGTACCGGGCATTAATTCTTTTACTTCATTTTCCCCCACATTCAATGAGGTGCGAATAGCTGCACGCTCGCTTGCAGCAATAATAACTTCGTCGTTCGCATAATAATAACAAGGACGTATGCCATTGGCATCTCTTACCACAAAGCCGATTCCGCTGCCAGTTAAGCCTCCGAAAGTAAAGCCGCCATCAAACAATGAAACGGATTTTTTTAATACCTGGACTATATCAGTATTTACAGGCGATGATTCATCTGCTTTTACAAGAAAATGATGAATTACATCCATCATTGCACCAAGATCACTTTGCCGGTCAAGTTCATCGGGATGTGCGTTTATTAAAGAAAATAATTCTTCTTTATTTACGAGATTGAAATTACCGGCAAGCGCTAGATTACGGGCAGGAATAGTATCACGCTTAATAAATGGGTGGCAAAATTGTACATTGTTTTTTCCTTGCGTGCCATATCGCAAATGGCCAAGTAACAATTCTCCTAAAAAATCTATGTGTCCTTTCATCAACCCTGGATGTTGCTGTATATCCGGATGATATTTTTCAATTTCATTTATTTGTGCGCCTATTTGCGCGAAGATATCAGCAATTGCCTGGTTGGCGGAGCTCCGCATGCGGTGAAGAAAAGGATAGCCGGGTTCTGTATTCAGTTTTACGCTTGCTATGCCCGCTCCATCCTGTCCGCGATTATGCTGCTTCTCCATAAGAAGATACAGCTTATTAAGCCCATAAAGAACGGTACCATATTTTTGCCGGTAAAAGGAGAAAGGTTTGCGTAATCTTATGAACGCGAGCCCGCATTCATGTTTTATTTCGTCGCTCATTTATTAAAATGAAGCGCAAATTTACATCATTATTAAGGACGTGCCAAGACTGGTGAGAATAAGTATTGTTATTTTAAACAAAATAAAGAGGAGCGCAGTTAATAAAAGCTAATGTTTTAAAAGTAGCTGTGATTTTATTTTTGAACTGTAGTGTTTGCCTGCCATTTCTGCATTTCGGGGCAAGATTTATATTCATCAGAAAGCTTTACATAAAATGTTGGGATTTTTTGGACAAACCATTTCTCCAAAACATCATTTTTCTTTTCCTCCAATGCTCTTTGGGAAACCTTGTCATAATCATCTTTCAGGTTTTCACGATGAGGCTCTGTTTTGGTTAAAATCTCAACGATGCGTGTAGCTTTTTTACCCTGGGCGTCGGTAAATTCAACGGGTTGAGAATATTCACCCACCTTCAAATCTTTCAACATTAATACCAAATCTTTATCAAGTTGATCTATCGTTGTGAAAGTGCCACCATCTCTTGCAGGAATACGGCCCCCTGTAAACTTACTGTTTTCATCTTCACTATATTTCGAAACAGCCTGGCCAAATTGAAGTGTTCCGGCAACAAGTTGTTGTCGAACAGAATCTAGTTTTCCCTTTGCTTCGTTTACTTCAATAGAACTTACCTGTGGTATTTTCAAAATATGCCTTATTACCGCATCATCTCCATTACGGCTTACCATTTGAATAATGTGATAACCGAATCTTGTTTTAAAAACGTTAGAAACCTGGCCATCTTTCAGGCTAAAGGCTTTCGCCAGAAATATAGGATCCCATGTTTTTTCATTCCTGTTAATTTCATATCTTCCTCCATTATCTTTACTTCCCGGATCGTCAGTATATAAAGAGGCAAGCGCTTCAAACTTTTTTGAGCCACTTTCAACTTCTTGTTTATATTCTTTCAATTGATCAATTGCATAGCTTTCCAAATCGCGACTGGCTTTCGGATAAATAACAATCTCTCCTATCTCAAGTTCTGATTCATAAAAATGAAGACTATCTTTTGGAATAGAATCATAATATTCTTCAACTTCTTTTGGAGTTATTCTTATGTCGGCGACAATTTTATCACGCTCACCTTGTGCAAGCTTTTGCTCACGAATTGTTTGCCTGAAATCTTCTTTAAGTTGGAAAATTGATTTTCCTGCAATTTGTTCTACAACATCTTTTGATCCATATTGATTAATAAAATACCTGATTTTATTATCAATATCTGCATCAACGTCTTCATCCGATACAGGAATAGAATCAATTTCAGCCTGTAGCACCAATGCTTTTAGACCAAGGGCCTGCTCCAACAAAAGACATCTTCCGTTTGCGGGAACATCAATTCCCTGGCGTTGCATGTCTGAAATATTATTTTCAATCTCACTTTTAAGAACTATTTTATCACCAACTGTTGCAATTATTTTATCTGCCACTACTTTTTTTGTCTGGGCAAATAAAGTACACGCCATCGCGACGAAGCAAATTGTAACTAAACTTTTTTTCATCTGTAAATATTCAGTTTGTAAATGGCAATATATTCTTTTGAATTTTCAAAAGAAAGCGAGCCAAAAATACAATTGTAAAACGTGGGATGTTTTTTTGAAAAGTTAAATGTTGGAGCAGTTTTGTTAAAGAATTCAACGACCCCAAACTTTATAGAGTCCGCTTTATTTCAACTTCTTCAAAGGCTTCAATCATATCTCCGGGCCTTGTGTCACTGTAATTCTTAATGCTTACGCCGCACTCCATATTAGTAGTTACCTCTTTCACGTCATCTTTAAAACGCTTGAGGCTTCCGAGCTCGCCGGTAAAAATTATAATACCATCCCGAACCAAACGTATACGGTTGTTGCGGGCAATTTTTCCTTCAATAACTGTACACCCGGCAACACTTATCTTATCGAATTTATACGTTTCCTTTACTTCTAATATTCCAAGAATTTTTTCCTGGATTTTTGGTTCAAGCATACCTTCCATTGCACTCTTCACTTCATCTATTGCATCGTAAATAATAGAATAAGTTTTAATTTCTACACCTTCATGCTCTGCCAGCTTTGACGCCTGCAATGCGGGCCTTACGTTAAATCCTATTATAACTGCATCTGAAGCTGTCGCCAATAACACATCGCTCTCTGTTATTTGCCCAACACCTTTGTGGACGATGCTTACGACAATTTCTTCGGTACTTAATTTTTGCAGCGAATCACTTAAAGCTTCTACTGATCCATCCACATCACCCCGTATAATCAGGTTAAGCTCTTTGAAATTTCCTAAGGCAAGTCTGCGTCCTATTTCATCGAGTGTAATATGTTTCTTGGCCCGTATTCCCTGCTCACGAAGAATTTGCGCTCTTCTGTTCGCAGTATCCTTCGCTTCGGATTCGTCTTCATAAACTTTAAATGTTTCACCGGCTTGTGGTGCGCCATTTAATCCAAGAATTAATACAGGAGTAGCAGGAGGTGCTTTTTCCGTGCGCTGATTGCGCTCGTTAAACATTGCTTTTACTCTTCCATAATTTTGGCCTGAAACTAAAAGATCTCCTTGTTTTAAAGTTCCATTTTGTACTAATATAGTAGCCACATATCCACGGCCTTTATCAAGCGACGCTTCAATTACTGAACCACTTGCACCTTTATCGGGATTGGCTTTTAACTCAAGCAGATCTGCTTCAAGCAATATTTTATCAAGAAGCTCATCAACATGTAACCCTTGCCTGGCGCTTATTTCCTGGCTTTGGTATTTACCGCCCCAATCTTCCACAAGAATATTCATTGTAGAAAGTTGCTCTTTTATTTTTTGAGGGTTCGCGCCTTCCTTATCAATTTTATTGAGCGCAAAAATCATAGGAACATTTGCAGCTTGTGCGTGCGAGATTGCTTCCTTTGTTTGAGGCATTACAGCATCATCCGCCGCGATTACTATCACAGCGATATCGGTAACCTTTGCACCACGGGCACGCATAGCCGTAAATGCTTCATGGCCGGGCGTATCTAAAAAAGTAATAGATCTGCCATCTTTAAGCGTAACCTCGTAAGCTCCTATATGCTGTGTTATTCCGCCGGCTTCACCTGCAATTACATTTGCTTTTCGTATATAATCGAGCAGGGAAGTTTTACCATGATCAACGTGACCCATAATGGTAACAATCGGTGGCCTTGGCACAAGATTCTCATCATTGTCTTCTTCCTCTTCTTCTTCAAATTCTGCTTCATCATCGATACCTATAAATTCAACTTCATAGTTGAACTCGCTTGCAACGAGTTCTATTACATCAGCCTCAAGCCGCTGATTAATAGAAACCATAATACCAAGACTCATGCATTTGCTTATAACGTCTGCAAAACTTACATCCATAAGATTTGCAAACTCGCTAACTGAGATGAATTCTGTAACCTGTAATTTATTGTCTATAATTTCTTCGCCTACATTTTCTGCAGCTTCTTCTCTTTTAGCTTTGCGGTATTTTGCTTTTAAACTTTTACCTCTTCCTCCGGAGCCTGCAAGCTTAGCCTGCGTTTCTTTTATTTTATCCTGTATTTCTTTTTGATCAATTTCTTTTTCTTCACGTCGTGAATGTACAGGTGCATTCCTGTTGAACCTGGCGGGCGGCCTTGGCGATTGAGGACGTTGAAAATTTCCGGGAGGATGATCAGGTTGTTTTTTATCAACCGGAATGCGTTTTCGTTTTCGTCTTTCGTCAATAGGTTTTGGCTTGACCTCGTTATTGGCCGGGAGCTCAATTTTACCTAATATTTTGGGCCCTTCAAGTTTGACCGATTTAATATTTGTAATTACAACAGGCTCTATTTTTTCCGGACCTGAAACCGGTTGAATTTCTTTTGCAGTTTCTTCTTTGGTTTCCTTATCCTTTGATTTTGCAGTTGATGTTTTTGCAACAGGTTCCTTTTTCTTTGCTCCTTTTTTTGGCCTTGTTGAAGAATCGATAGTACTTAAATCAATTTTGTCAACAATTTTAGGAAGCTCAACTTCGGGCGCTTCTATCTTTGTAATATCAGGCTGTACCGGTAACTCTTCAACCACTTTTGAACTAGTGACAGAAGGGTTTTCGGCTGGTTTTTCCTCTACATGTTCTTCAATTACCGGAGTAATTTCTTTTGTTTTTGGAGCTTCTTTTTTGGTAAAGGAAAGATCTTGTTCATCTCTTCTTTTTTTGAAATCAGTAACCGCATTTTTTGGAAGATCAACTTGCTCAGCTTTTTGTTTTGCAGCTTTATCCGGTTGAAATTCTATCTGCAATACGCGGTACATTTCTTCCGAAATTTTTGAACTTGGCTTAAGATCGGCAGTCTCAAAGCCTTTGGACACAAGGAAGTCAGTCAAGGTACCTGTACCTATATTAAATTCTTTGGCCGCTGCCATTACCCGTGGTGTATTTACTTCTGCCATTAAGCCTCTCCCTTGCCTTCTCTTTTAATAAAGAAGGGATTTTGTTTTATGTTTAAAATTATGTTTTTAAAAAAGAAATCATCTTTTAAAGTAAAAGAAAATATTTTATTCGCTTGCAAATTCTTCTTTTAATATCTTTTTTACTTCAGTAATAGTTTCTTTTTCCAAATCTGTTCTTCTTTCTAATTCTTCATCAGACAATTGCAAAACGCTTTTTGCTGTATCGCATCCAATTTTTTTCAACTCATCTATTATCCATTCTTCAATCTCATCAGTAAATTCATCCAAATCCACATCGTATTCTTCAACTTCACCTTCATTATCGCGGAATACATCCAGTTCAAGGCCAGTTAACTCGCAAGCCAATTTAATATTAACTCCCCTGCGTCCGATTGCCAATGAAACCTGGTCGGGTTTTAAATATACATTAGCATGTTTTGCTTCAAGATCAACATCCATACTTGTAATCTTTGCAGGTGTAAGAGACCGTTGTATTAAAAGCTGAATATTATTCGTCCAATTGATAACATCAATATTTTCATTTTTAAGTTCACGCACAATACCATGAATACGGCTGCCCTTCATACCAACACAAGCTCCTACAGGATCAATACGATCGTCAAAACTTTCCACTGCAACTTTTGCTCTTTCACCTGGGTCCCTTACGATTTTTTTAATTACAATAAGGCCATCAAAAATTTCAGGAACTTCTATTTCAAGCAGTTTGGCTAAAAACGAAGTATCAGTTCTTGAAACAATAATAACAGCCTGGCTGTTTTTTAATTCTACTTTTTTTACAACCGCTCTTATTGTTTCCCCCTTTTTAAAATAATCGGAAGGTATTTGTTCTGACTTGGGAAGCAACATTTCATTTCCCTCTTCGTCAAGTAACAAAATTTCTTTTTTCCAAACCTGGTAAACTTCGCCGCTTACAATTTCGCCGACTCTGTCTTCATATTTTTTTATAAGAATATTCTTTTTAAGATCATTAATACGGCTTGCAAGCGTTTGCTTTCCGGCAAGTATAGCCCGTCTTCCAAATTCTTTTTGAATATCAACTTCTTCATATAATTCTTCTCCTACCTGGTAATCGGGCTCTATTTTTATAGCATCTTTGTATTCAATTTCTGTAAGCGTATTGTACAAGTCGTCATCATCAACGATAGTTCTACGGCGAAAAATTTCCAGATCCCCTTTTTGATCGTTTACGATTACATCAAAATTTTCATCCGAACCGTATTTTTTACGGATGAGTGTTTTAAAAACATCCTCCATCACCTTCATGAGTGTTGGCCGGTCAATGTTTTCTGCGTCTTTGAATTCCTGGAAGGATTCAATTAAATTAATACTCGCCATTGTCTGTTTTTTAAAAAGTTACCAGCACAGTTGTGTGCTTTACCTGATTAAATAATATTATTGTTGATTTAGTTATTGCCTTATTTCCTCCGCCGGTTTTTTCTTCTATGGTTATTTCGTTGTCGCTTACATTTGAAAGCGTGCCTTCTATTGTAGCTCCATCACTTAACAGCACTTCCACTTTACGGCCAACATTTTTTATATACTGGCGGTACAGTTTTAAAGGCTCATCTACACCAGGAGAAGAAACTTCAAGAGAAAAATTTCCATCGGGAAAAAGCGCCGCATCTTCAATATATTTATAAAGAGCTTTATTAATTACCGTACACTTCTCTATGGTAATTCCATCATCGGCATCAAGAAACACTTTAATATCATTAGCCGGCGACATCTTTATTTCTACGGGAAAAACTGTTTTTGATTGCGAAGTAATTCCTGCTACAAAATCTTCAATACTTTTTAAAGGTGTTCCAATATTCATTATAACTGCACAAAAAATTTTGAAAAAAGAAGAAGGGAACGCTTCCGTTCCCTTCAATGATTCTTTTGCCAATGCAAATATACTATAAATAAGAAATACACACCAAATTATGTTAAAGTGATTTTTTCAAAGTTGGGATAATAATTTAATATTTATTTTTGTTGAATGAATATTTTTCGTTTAGCCGCTGAGCTTTTCTTAATCTATATTTTATACAAGCTGATATTTGAGTTTATAATACCCGTTTACCAGTCTACAAAAAAAATACGAAAGCAGTTTAGTGAAATGCATAGCAAAATGCAAAATGATATGAGTTCATACCAGTCTCAACAAAATTCTTCGCAAAACGTGAGGCCTCAAACTACTGCGCCACAGCAAAAAAAAGAAGGTGATTATATTGAATTTGAGGAAGTAAAATAAATTACAAGCCAAGGTTTTCTATAAATTCTCCGGTCTTTAAGAGAATCACTTTCATTCCTGCAAGCCTTGCTGCTTCTATGTTTTGTACAGAGTCGTCAATAAAAAGTGTATCGGCCGCAACAAGATTATTTTGCTTTAATACCCAGTCATAACATTCAAAATCGGGTTTTCTTAATCCAATTTCAAACGAATAATAAGCCTTATCAAAAAAATTCTCAAAAGGTTTTTCTCTTTTTGTATTGTAATAAATTTTATTAAACGCGGGATGATGAATGCCATTCGTATTGCTGAGTAAAAATAATTTGTACCTGGGCTTAATTGCATCAAGAAACCGGAGGCTTTTTTCGCGAAAATTTAATAACATGGCATCCCATGCATTCTCAATTTCAACAGGTGATAATTCCAAACGCGTGCATTTATTTATTTCATTATAAAAATTCTCATCAGAAATTTTACCGGTTTCAAGCTTTTGAAAAAGCTTATCGGCTGTAGATTGTGAGTACATTTCGTCAAAATTTTTTACACCTAGTTTTTCGAAAGCAATTTGGGTAAGATTATAATCAATATCTAATATTACACCTCCAAGATCAAATATAATTGTATCAATTTTTTGCATCATCAAAGAAAATTATTTCTTTTCACTTAACGAATTTTTCTATTTTTGCACTCCTTTTTTACCGACAGCGGTATCGGGCCTATAGCTCAGTTGGTTAGAGCACCTGACTCATAATCAGGTGGTCCCTGGTTCGAGCCCAGGTGGGCCCACGCAAGGATAGAAGCTTTGTTTGATGTCTTTAAAAGATAAAGCCTGCAAGCATTTGCAGGCTTTATTGTTTAACCTTTCTTTAACCATGTAACAAATACATTTGCCAACTTAACCAGAATTTATGAAGAAAATTGTTTTTGCTGTGATTAGTTGCTTGTTTTTTTCATTTGCTTTTTCGCAGGACTCAACTACCTCAACTTCTTCAAATATCAAAAAGATTAAATTATCTAACAGGCCAAGCGATCACTTAATGATACAAATTTCTTCTGATCACTGGACTTCAATGCCCGACAGCATATCGAGCCATCAAAAAGGATTTTCAAGAGGGTTTAATGCATATTTTATGTTCGACAAACCTTTTAGAACTTCGCCGAAATTCAGTATAGGTATTGGGGTAGGTGTTGGCACAAGTAATATATTTTTTAAACGGGAAACTATAGATCTTAAAACATCGTCGCCTTTATTGCCTTTTACTGCAGCTGACTCAACAAATCATTTCAAAAAATATAAACTTGCAATAGGATATGCCGAGGTCCCTTTGGAATTCAGATACTCCTCAAAGCCTTTGGATCCTAATAAAAGTTTTAAAATTGCCATAGGAGGTAAAATAGGAACAATAATTAATGCTCATACCAAAGGAAAAGAGTTGCAGGATAAAAATAATAATACACTTATTAATTATACAGAGAAAGAAAATAGTAAGCGTCTTATTAATGGAACCCGGTTTATGGCAACTGCCCGTGTAGGTTATGGCGTTATTTCAATTTTCGGATCTTATCAGCCTGGCAATGTTCTAAAAACCGGTGCCGGAGCCGATATGAAAATGTACCAGGTCGGGCTAACACTTAGCGGTCTCTGATCCCAAATCTTAATCTACAGTGATTATTTACATTCATGAAGAAAGAATGGTTTATTATTTTTGTTATAAATACCTCATTTGATTCAAAAAAAAATAAATAATACCGCCGTTATAA